>NZ_WBRZ01000053.1:0-24370 GCF_008923895.1 Pseudomonas sp. GXM4 | reverse complement strand
CCTCACCTAGCCCTCTCCCGGAGCGAGAGGGAACTGATTGGGGGATATTCGAGATTTACGCCGACCTGAAAGCGCTGTATTGAATCCAAAGTCGACGTCCATCTTTCAGGTTGATGTACAGCGCAAGATACCTCGGTCGGCTCCCTCTCCCTCTGGGAGAGGGCTGGGGTGAGGGTTTTTGGGGATTGCACCGGTCGATCTATTTAACCAGCCGTTTTTCCTTCGAAGGCCGATAACCAAAATACGAGCTGTAGCACTTGCTGAAATGGCTCGGTGAAACGAAACCACACGCCACCAGCACTTCCACCTGCGACAGCTCGGTATGTTGCAGCAGGCGCCGTGCTTCGGTGATGCGCAGTTCCAGGTAATAGCGCTGCGGCGTGGTGCCCAGTTGCTCCTTGAACAAGCGCTCAAGCTGGCGCCGCGAGCGGCCGGCGTAGACCGCCAGTTGTTCCAGCTCCAGCGGTTCTTCGAGGTTGGCGTCCATCAGCTTGATCACTTCCCGCAACGGCGCGCTGACGCAGATGTTTTCATCCGGTTTGATCCGCCTGTAGCGCGACTCTTCGAAGGCGAGGATGTCTTCGATGCCCTCGACCAAGGCTTTGCCGTGCAAGCCCTTGATCCAGTCCAGCGCCATGTGGAAGGCCCCGGACGGGCTGGAGGCGGTAAGGCGGTCGCGATCAATGACGTAGGGTTCGCTGCTGACGTGGGTGCTCTTGGCGATTTCGGTCAGTGCCGGGCGATGTTCCGGGTGGATCGAGCAGCGATAGCCATCGAGCAAACCGGCGCGACCGAGAAACCACGAACCATTCCACAATCCCGCCAGACTCACGCCCCGCTCCGCTGCCGACTTGAGCAAGCCGATGAATTCGTCGCTGGCGCGCAGTTCCGTGCGATAACCACCGCACACCACCAGCAGATCCAGCTCGTTAAGCGCAGCAGAATCCAGGCGCGCATCGGGGCGGATGACCAGGCCCAGATCGCTGATCACCTCGCCATCGCCCAGACCGAAGGTGCGCGACGAGAAAAGTCCCGGGCGCAACAGGTTGGTGGTGACTACCGTGTCCAGCGCCTGGGTGAAGGCCGGCAGCGAGAAATGTTCAAGCAACAGGAAACCGGTGCGGGTTACGCCGGTATTATCGGGGTTCTGTTCATTCAGATAGCGAAGGTTCTTGCCCTTCATGCCACCGCTGAATTGACGTCGTTCAATCAAGGTCGGGTCCATCGGTCGTTGTTATGCGGCGATAGTTGGCTTGATCAGACAAAGAGTCAACCACGCCTGCGCAGCGCGTGGTTGGCTCGCACCCTAATGCCGCTTCAGATCACCGAAAACGCACCGGCGCCGAGTCGCCCTTCCAGACGCCCGCACAGCAGGTAGTGCTGGTAGCCACTGTTGAAAGCACCTTGGGACACCGCCACCCTTACATCGTCATTGAGTCGAAGATACTGGGCTTCATCGAAGTTGTCGGCACTGACCTCCCCGGCGCGCCCCAGTTGCTGGCTGTCCACCGCAAGGCCCTCGCTGGCGAGCCGTTCGAAGTCGAGGATGCGGTTTACCGCGTGCCGCTCCAGAACACCCTGATTGGGATATGTCGAGTAGATGTGCAATCCTTTCGATGCGCAACGGTCGCACATGTCGACGCAGTTTTTCTGTGTGGACTTGCGCCGGGTCAGTTCCTCGAGCGGCATGTCGAGATATTTGCCAACTTGATATTCGGTCTGGTTGAAAATCGTGCAGCACAAGACTGTATTGCCGTTGCAGTCGATTACCAGCCAGTCATCTTTGAGTGTGCAAGCCTGCTTGGGATAATGCTGCAGGACATTGATCAGATCATCGTAAGGCGGGAGCGCCAGACGTGTGAGTGTTTCGTGGTCAGTTGCTGAAACAGACGGATCGCGTTCGACAATCGCCAGTGCTTTCTCCAGCGGCATCATCACCGAATAACCGGTGGTGAAAACAAAGCCGAGACGCTCACTGAACTCGCGCATCAGCGCTTCTTCTTCAATGTTGTCCAGGTAGCGGTGGTAATAAACATCGACTCGCGTCTGCAATCCGAGCCGTTGCTTGATTTCATGCAGCGCAATCATGTTTTGCTTTACGACTTCGATATCACCGCCGACGTGGCCCTTTTGGTAAGTTTCCTGATGAAAGCCTGATAACGAAATACGGAAATAACCTGGCTCGGCCAACAGCGCCTTTTCCATATTCTTCGCCAGGTTGAGGTTGGTGCTGATGCCGCTCATCATGCCGGCGGCATTGATGATCTCGACAAATTCGCCGATCTTCGGATGCACCAGAGGCTCGGTCCAGTTGTAGAGGAAGATCGTACGAACGCCCTCGGTTTTAGCCTTTTCAACGATCTGCCTGAACATGTCCAGCTGCATGGATTTCTTGAAATTGAGATTTTCCGAGTTGCCCATCGGGCACGAAGGGCAGCTCAGATTGCAGGCGCCAACAATATCGATATACATGTTCATTGCAGATGAAGCTCCTTCAAGGGAACGCCACGCATCTCATCACTGCATGGGTTCTGGTCGCCGCTCGTGTTGGTATTTTGACGGCTGTGCGACACCCGCAAGCAATAACTGCACCATCTGCACGCTACGCCATCAACTGCACGACCCAATCAATAAAAACCCGCAACTTCAGGCTGACATGCCTGTTCGGCGGATAGGCGAGATAAAGCGGCATCGACTCAAGCTGCCAGCCTTCAAACAACTGCACCAACTCGCCCCGCGCCACATGCGCATCAGACATATACGTCGGCAACCACAACACCCCCATGCCCGCCAGTCCCGCCGCCAGATAGGCATTGCCGTCATCCACCGCAAGCACATGCCGGCCTTTGATCTGCAGGCGCTCGGTGCCGTTCTGCAACGTGTACGGAAGAGGTTTACCAGTGCGAGCCCAGAGAAAAGCGACGACGCGGTGATGGGAGTCTTGCAGTTCCAGCGGATGCTCAGGCGTCCCTTCTCGGGCCAGATAAGCCGGCGCGGCGAAAACACCCAAGGGCAGATCGGCGAGCTTGCGCGCCCTCAGCGATTGATCGAGCAGCTCGCCGCCGCGCACCACACAATCGACGTTCTCATCGATGATGTCGACGATGCGGTCGCTGACGCCCATGTCGATCTGGATGTCCGGGTAGCGCGCGTGAAAATCCGGCAAGGCTGGCACCAGAATATGCCGCGCGAACGGGCTCGGCACGTCGATGCGCAAGCGCCCCCGTGGCCGTGCGGCGGCACCGGGCAGGCTGGTTTCGGCGTCGTCCATGTCGGCCAGCAACTTGATCACCCGCTCGTAATACGCCGCACCGTCGGCGGTAACGTTGACTTTGCGCGTGGTGCGGTTGAGCAGCTTGACCCGCAGCCGCGCCTCCAGTTGCTGCACCAGTTGCGTCACCGTGGTCTTGCTCATGTGCAAGGTTTCGGCAGCCTTGGTGAAACTGCCCGCCTCGACCACCCGGGCAAAGGCCTGCATCGCATCGAACCGGTCCATCCGCGCCCCTCGATTGTTTGGGATTTGCAAACAGTGAACGCCAAGCTTGCGCGTTTATCCAGCAGCTGCAAATACCTAAAGTCACTCCATCAACCACTGATGGAGTCAGCCCCATGTCCAAGCGCGATGTAGTTTTCCCGCCCGCCCGCCACGCCCTGTATGAACGTCACCGTTACTCGCCGGCGATTCGCTCCAACGGCTTTTTGTTTGTCTCCGGACAAGTCGGCAGTCGTGAGGATGGCTCGTCCGAGGCGGATCTGCGCGATCAGGTACGCACCGCCTTCAACAACCTCAACGCGATCCTCGCTGCGGCCGGTTGCAGCTTCGATGATGCGGTGGATGTCACCGTGTTCATGGTCGATCCGCACTCTACATTCGAAACGATCTGGACTGTGGTGCCGGAGTTCTGGGGCGAAGCGCCGTTTCCGACCATCACCGCTGTCGGCGTGACCTGGCTGGCGGGTTTCGATTTCGAAATCAAGGTGATTGCCAGACTGCCCGAAGCGGCTTGACCGCAACCGCACATAAACAGACACAACGCGCCGGCACGGAGGCTGGCCAATCTCCTCCCGAATGCGTATAACCTCGCCGTTTCGTCTACCCTGACGTGGCGCGCCGTTGACTACCGGTGGCCCTTCGAATGTTGACGCTTACGAAACGGAGAATTCTATGTTCAAGCGTACCCTCGCCCTCACCGCCGGTCTGGCGCTGTCCTTTTCTGCCCTGATGACGCAAGCCGCTGATGTCCTGCGCGTCAGCGCGATTCCCGACGAAGCCCCGACCGAGCTGCTGCGCAAGTTCGAACCGCTGGGTGCCTATCTTGAGCAGCAGTTGGGCATGAAGGTGCAGTTTGTCCCCGTCGCCGACTACCCGGCGGTGGTTGAAGCGCTGGCCACCGATCGCCTCGACATGGCCTGGCTCGGCGGTTTCACTTTTGTGCAGGCTCGTTTGAAGACCGACGCCACCACGCCAGTGATCCCGCTGGTGCAGCGCGAACAGGATGCGCAGTTCACCAGCAAATTCATCACCGCCGACCCGAACGTGAAAAGCCTCGCCGACCTCAAGGGCAAAACCTTCGCGTTCGGTTCGGTGTCGTCCACCTCGGGCAGCCTGATGCCGCGTTACTTCATGCTGAAGAACGAAGGCATCAAGCCTGAAGGCTATTTCAGCCGTGTCGCCTACTCCGGCGCGCATGACGCCACCGTTGCCTGGGTGCAGGCCGGCAAGGTCGATGCCGGGGTGTTGAACGCCAGCGTATGGCAGAAACTGGTCGACGCCGGCAAGGTCGACACCAGCAAGGTCAAGGTCTTTGCCACCACGCCGACCTACTTCGATTACAACTGGACCGTGCGCGGCACCCTTGATCCGAAGCTGGCCGCGAAGATCAAGAAAGCCTTCCTCGACCTCGACCCGGCCAATCCCGAGCAGAAGAAGATCCTCGATTTGCAGGCCGCCAGTCGCTTCATCGAGACCAAGCCCGAGAACTACAAGGGCATCGAGGAAGCCGCCCGCGCCGCCGAACTGCTGAAATGACCCTACGCCTCACCCAGGGCAGCCTGCGCCACGCCAATGGCGTCGATGCCCTTCGTAACATCGACGTGCAGATTGGCGCTGGCGAACAGGTAGCGATCATCGGTCCGTCCGGCGCTGGCAAGTCGAGCCTGCTCAATCTGCTGGCGACGGCGCTGAAACCCAGCAGCGGTGACATCGAAGTGCTCGGCGAACGCGCCTGGCACTTGTCGGCGCACCAGCGGCAGCGCCTGCGTGCGCGCATCGGCCTGGTGCATCAGGCGCCGCCGATTCCGCCGCGTCAGCGGGTGATTACGGCGGTGCTGGCCGGCAAGCTCGGTCAGTGGAGTCTGGGCAAAAGTCTGCTGAACCTGCTGCATCCACTGGATGTGGCGGGCGCTCGCGCGGCGTTAGCGCGACTGGATCTGGGCGACAAACTGTTCGCCCATTGCCAGCAATTGTCCGGCGGGCAATTGCAGCGCGTCGGCATTGCGCGGGTGCTGTATCAGGCGCCGGAAATAATGCTCGCCGACGAGCCGGTTTCAGCAATGGACCCGGTCCTCGCCGGCCACACGCTGTCGATCCTGTCGCGCCATGCTCGCGAGCACAACGTCACGCTGGTGGCGAGCCTGCACGCGGTGGATCTGGCGCTGGCGCACTTTCCACGGATCATCGGCCTGCGCGACGGGCAGATTCTTTTCGATTGCCCATCCGATCAAGTCAGCCGCGACAAGCTCGATGCGCTGTACGCCAATGAACAACTGCAATCGCCTGCACCAGCGGTCGCGCCTTTGATTGTGCAGATTCCGCGATGCTGAAGGCCGATTCACGGGACCCGGCGGCGTGGCCGCGATTGTTGCTGACGCTGCTGGCGCTGGCCCTGCTGTGGCCGGGCATTCAGCTCAGCGAGCTGGACCTGGGCGTGCTGTTTCAGGACGCTAGCCAGAACGAAATGGGCCGTTTCGTTTCGGCGTTCTGGCCACCGGCGCACGATCAGGCGTTTATGCAACTGCTGCTCAAAGCCACCCTGCAAACCCTGGCGATTGCCACGGCCGGCATGGCCTTGGCGTTGCTGCTGGCGGTGCCGGCGAGCCTGATCGCCAGTCGCGCATTGTCGCTCTCTGCGGCGTCACGGGGCGGCGTGCCGAGCCTGCCTGGGCGCTTGCTGCGCTGGCCGGTGCGCGGCTTGCTGATCTTTCTGCGCAGCGTGCCGGAAATCGTCTGGGCGCTGTTGTTTGTGCGCGCGGTCGGCCTCGGCCCGGCGGCGGGCGTGCTAGCCATCGCCATTACCTACAGCGGCATGCTCGGCAAGGTCTACGCAGAAATTTTCGAATCCACCGACCAACGCCCTGCGCACGCATTGTTGCAGGCCGGCAGCGGTCGACTGGCGGCGTTTGCCTACGGCACGCTGCCGAATGTCGCCGCCGAATTGCTCTCCTACACCGTCTACCGCTGGGAGTGCGCGATCCGTGCCTCGGTGGTGATGGGCTTTGTTGGTGCCGGTGGGCTGGGGCAACAGATTGACCTGTCGATCCGCATGTTTGCCGGCGGTGAAGTCGCCAGCATGTTGCTGACGTTCCTGCTGCTGGTGCTGTGCGCCGATCAACTCAGCCGCTTGCTACGCTGGAGGCTGACATGAGGCGCCTGATCAACCTGCTGCTGCTCGCCGCCATTGCGGTCGCGGTGGTCGCCTCTTTTGCCTATCTGGAACTGGATCTTGCCGAACTCGGCAGCGCCAACAGCCTCAAGCAGATGGGCAGCTATGTGCAGCGTTTCCTCAGTCCCGACTTGAGCGCCGGGTATCTGAAAGCCATCGCCCACGGTTCGCTGGAAACTCTCGCTATGTCAGCCCTCGGCACCCTGCTTGCGGCGCTGTTCGGCATTGTGCTGGCGCTGCCCGCCGCCGGGCGTTTCGGCTGGCCGCTGCAAAGTGCGGCGCGCCTGCTGCTCAACGGCTTGCGGGCGATTCCGGAGCTGGTCTGGGCGGCGCTGATGGTGCTCGCCGCCGGTCTCGGGCCGAACGCCGGCACCCTCGCCCTCGCTCTGCACACCACCGGCGTACTCGGTCGGCTGTTCGCCGAAGCGCTGGAAAACACCCCGCTGCAACCGGCCGAAGCGATTCGCTTGCAGGGCGGAAATCCGATCCTCGCGTTCTGCTACGGCACCCTGCCGAACCTCGCCCCGCAACTGCTCGCCTACTGCCTGTATCGCTGGGAAAACAACATCCGCATGGCCAGCGTGCTCGGTTTCGTCGGCGCCGGCGGCCTGGGCCAGATGCTGTATGTCAGCCTGAGCCTGTTCCAGGAAGCCCAGGCCAGTACGGTGATTCTGGCGATGCTGTTGCTGGTGTTTCTGGTCGATTGGTTGAGCGCCTGGAGCCGGCAGCGTTGGGTCAAAGCGTAGGCCGAGTGGATATCTGGCAAAAGCTGATTATGCTTCAGGAAACCTTGCAGCCCTGCGAGGCGGTCAGACTGTGCAAGCTTCACGCTAGAGCAACGGCGGCAGATGCCAACGGGCCAGAGTGCGACAGGCAGTAAGGGGGACTCCGGCCTACAACAATAAGCACGACGGAGAACACCCATGGCCACAATCGACACAGCATCCACCGGCACGCCACCGCGCAGCGGCGGCATCACCAAGGAGGAGCGCAAGGTCATCTTCGCCTCCTCGCTGGGCACGGTTTTCGAGTGGTACGACTTTTACCTCTACGGCTCACTGGCGGCGATCATCGCCAAGCACTTCTTCGCCGGCGTCAACGAAACCACCGCGTTCATCTTTGCCCTGCTGGCGTTTGCCGCCGGGTTTGCGGTGCGGCCGTTCGGCGCCATCGTCTTCGGGCGCCTGGGTGACATGATCGGGCGCAAGCACACGTTTCTGATCACCATCGTGATCATGGGCGTGTCCACGGCAATCGTCGGTTTGCTGCCCGGCTACGCGACCATCGGCGTCGCCGCCCCGGTGATTCTGATCACCCTGCGTCTGCTCCAAGGTCTGGCGCTGGGTGGTGAATACGGCGGCGCGGCGACCTACGTGGCCGAGCACGCGCCACGCAACCGCCGTGGCTTTTTCACTTCGTGGATTCAAACCACCGCTACCCTCGGTCTGTTCATGTCGCTGCTGGTGATTCTCGCCTGCCGCACGGCGCTGGGTAACGAGGCGTTCGAAGCTTGGGGCTGGCGGATTCCGTTTCTGCTGTCGATCATTCTGCTGGCCGTGTCGGTGTACATTCGCCTGCAACTGAGCGAGTCGCCGGTATTCCAGAAAATGAAGGACGAAGGCAAGGCCTCGAAAGCGCCGCTGACCGAATCCTTTGCACGCTGGGACAACCTCAAAGTGGTGATCATGTCGCTGCTGGGCGGCACCGCCGGGCAAGCGGTGGTCTGGTACACCGGGCAGTTCTATGCGCTGTTCTTCCTGTTGCAAACATTGAAGATTGACGCGCAGACCGCCAATCTGCTGATCGCCGGATCGCTGCTGATCGGCACACCGTTCTTCGTGATTTTCGGCAGCCTGTCCGATCGCATCGGGCGCAAGCCGATCATCATGGCCGGCTGCATCCTCGCGGCGCTGACCTACTTCCCGATCTTTACTGCGCTGACCCAGTACGGCAATCCGGACGTGTTCGTCGCCCAGGAAAAAAATCCGGTCAAGGTCATCGCCAGTCCCGAGCAGTGCTCGTTCCAGTTCGATCCGGTGGGCAAGGCCAGATTCACCAGCTCCTGTGACCTGGCGAAAACGTTGCTGGCGAAACGCGCGATCCCGTACGAGAACGTTGCCGCCGAACCGAACACGGTGGCGCAGGTGCGCATCGGTGACCGCGTTGTCGAGAGCTTCGAAGGCAGCGCCCTCACCGCCGCCGACTTCAAGGCCCGCAACGACGCCTTCACCGCCAACCTCGGTGCGGCGTTGAAGGAAGCCGGTTATCCAGAGAAAGCCGATCCGGCGAAAATCAATTACCCGATGATGCTGCTCCTGCTGACCGTGCTGGTGATCTACGTGACCATGGTTTATGGCCCGATCGCCGCGTGGCTGGTCGAGCTGTTCCCGACGCGCATCCGCTACACCTCGATGTCGCTGCCCTACCACATCGGCAACGGCTGGTTCGGCGGCTTCCTGCCGACCGTGGCGTTCGCCATGGTCGCCGCCACCGGCGATATCTACTACGGGCTGTGGTACCCGATCGTCATTGCAGTGGCGACGGCGATACTCGGCACGTTCTTCCTGCCGGAAACCAAGGATCGCGACATTCTCAAGGACTGAAACAACCGCTGTGCCCTCTCCTGCGGGAGAGGGCCTCGCCGCTGAAAAATTTCGAACGTCTGCCGCCGCGCTGTCTCCAATGTGTACACCCACAGGAGGCCAGCGCCATGAACCCCAACGACGACAAAACCCCCAACGCCCCGCCCACCGATGCCAGCGGCAAACCGGTGAATGTGGTCGAGCGCGATCTGCAGGACCGCGACAACAACACCGAGGGCGTGGACAAAATCATCACGCCGTCTTCCACTCGGGTCAAAGAGCAGGAAGCTGAAGAGCTGCAGCGCAAAGTCGATGAGATCGAGCGTAAGGTTGCAGACGGTAACTGACTGCAGCGTGGCTGTGGCCGCGGCTTTGAGCGGCGGCCGTCAGCCCGATGATCAAAAGCTGATTTCCTACAGAATCGAACTACAGAGCTGATCGACTTCACGTGTATCACAAGCGAAGCGTCTGACAGATTTGCATCGTCTGTTTGCGGATGATGTCTCCCTCGTCCCGCCAGTGACGACAACGAGCCCACATCCCCTTAGACTGCTTCACATTGATCATGGAGGTCATGATGAGCGCTGAACTTTCACTTATCGTTTCAGACTTCGAAACCGAAGAAGAGGCTGCGGAATACGATCTTTGGTATCGCGCCAAGGTACAAGCCGCACTTGATGATCCACGTCCGCCTATCCCCCACGATGAGGCAATGGTGCTGCTAGGTCAGATGCTGGAAGAGAGACGCAAGAATCGACGCACTGCCGGTTAGCTGGAGTAAACCGGCTCTTGGAGATCTGGCTGACATCATCGAATACGTAGAACAACGCAACACTGTCGCTTCAGTTGCACTGCACCAAAAGCTCAGCGCCGCAGCGCGAAGGCTTTCCTGGATACCGCATGGTTTCCGCTCCGGCCGAATACCGGGCACTCGCGAAATGGTCATTAACTCGAATTATTTGCTGGTCTATCGGGTGACAGACCACATCAAAATTCTGACCGTGTTGCACGCCCGTAAAAAATATCCATAACCATTCATAAAAAAGGCGGCCAACCGGCCGCCCAAACGTACTGCACGAGAGTCCTTTACAACGTCAGCTGCCCACGCTCTTCCTCGGTCAGCTGCTGCTTCGCCTGTTCATCCAGCGCCCCGGCACCGAGCACCTGCACCGGGCTGTCCGGGTTATAACCCGTCGCTGGCGCGCGACTGGCACCATCGCGCGTTGGTGCCAGTTGCTCGTTGCCGAAACTGAGCACCTGCACAGTGAACACCGAGGCCTGGTTCTGCCGCGCCGCTGCCTGTTGCTGCCGGGCGACGTCTTCCGCCGCTTGCGTAGCGGAGGATGCCGCCGAACTGGCCGAGGTGATTGCGCCGGTATTCACCGCCGACACCACCGGCACGCCGGTCGCTTTGCCCTGCACCGAAATGTTCGCGGCGTTGACCACCGTCAGCGCGGCGATGTTGACGCTGCCCGACACGCGAATCCCCGCCTCGCCGGCATCGATGGTGCCCAGTGGCGCAATGAGGTCGATGTTGCCCGGCGCCACTTCGGCGATCGGGTTGAGCGTGGCGATACCGGCACCGGTACTCGGCACCGACGGCGACAGCGTGACGTTGCCCCAGGTGTCGTAGACACGTTTTGGCGGGGTGTAGACCACGGTGGTTTTCGAGCCGCGACCGGCGTTGATATCGCCCTCGGCGGACCAGCCGAGAATCGAGCCGCCGAACGTAGTCATGATCCGGCTCTGGCCGAGCAGAATGCTGCCTTGGGAGTACAGCTGGATGTCGCCCGAACCCTGAGTGATGATCCCCGCCGTCGACGGCGGCGCAGCGCCTTCGATGCCGAACACCTGACCACCGCCCGGCGTGAGCATCTGGATATCGCCGCCAAACAGCGTCTTGACCCCGGCGCCACCGTACATCGTGATATCGCCGTCGTAGCGAATCGGATTGCCGGCGACATCAGTGGTCGGGAACAGCGCCGCAATGGCGTTGCGACCGCGCAGGTAACTGCCAGTGCGCGGGCCGTCGGCATCGGTGTATTCCAGGCCACCGGCACGCAATTCGGCGAAGTACACCTGGCGGGCGAAGATCGCCTGCTCGGTACTCGGCAGTGCGGCGAAGAACGCTTGCGCCTGTTCGTCGCTACCCTTGAAGCCATAACCGAGGCTCAGCCAGCTCTGCAGTTCTTCGACGTAGGTCTTGACCACTTTGCCCGGCTGCGCGCTGAGGGCCACCGCTGAATCCGCTACGTTTTGCGGGTTCAGATAACGCGCAATGAACCGTGAGTAATCCGGCCCCTGCGCGCCCGCACCCGCTTGCATCACGATGCTCGCACCGGGGCGCTGATCACCTGCCACGACAGGGCCGAGGCTGGTGATGCTGGCGCGATCTTCCATCAGGATATTGCGCCCGGCATTGACGTCCAGAACACCCGGGCCGGCAATGTCGAAGCTGCTGTAGAGAATGTCTCGCCCGGCCGAAACCCGCGAAATGTCGCGCGCATCGTTATGCACGAACAGATTGCCGGTAGACGCGATCTGTTCGTTATTTCGACTCATGCCCCCAACGGGCGCAAACGTGGGTTGCCCCAAATTGGTACCGGACGCCACGATGTCACGCCCCGCCACCATCCACACCGGGCCTGCCGATTCATACCAGGTGCGCTTCGTGGTCGCGAACGCCAGCGTTTCGCCCGTGCGAATTCCTACCAGGTCACCGGTCAGTGCATAGAAGCGCGCCGGCCCCTGAACACTGCTCAACCCCGAGTAGCTATCGGGACCAAAGGCAAACAGTGGATAGCGCGAATTGGTTTGCGCCAGCACACCATCGCTGCCGGCGTTGGTCGTGATCGGCCGAGCGGACTGGTTGTTGCCGTAGCCATTGAACGCGGGTGCAAACGGTGTGGCGAGCGCCGCCGGGCTGGCCCCTGACTGGTTGATGGCGTAGCCGCCGGCATAGATCGAATCCCCAGCGATCAGTTCAAGCTGCCCCGCGCTGGAAGGTGCCAACAGCAATGACCAGGCCAGAGCCGGCGCCGGGTTGCCTATGCCGTAGGCCGCTGATGGTCCCGCATAAATCGAGCCCTGGCCGGCCACGGCACGCAATATCGAAGGAAAGACGAAGCGGTCATCGGTCGGTGACCCGTTAAGCCCGGCGACGGGGTCCTGCCCGGTGGTTTCCATCAACTGGGTGCTGGGCGTCAGGTTGCCGCCGGCCGAGAACAAATCGATGGCCGTGTGATCGGTCCACAGCGAGAAACCACTCAAACCGCCACCGGCATGGTAAATGCCATCCGCCGTGGTAAACGGTGTGGAGTTCTGCAACCTCACGCGGCCCGGATCGGCGGCGCCACCCAACACCAGATCGCCGCGGGTGTTGAGGCGCATGCCGGAGTCACCGGGAATCAGCATCAGCCCACCACTGGCATTACTGGCCGTCGAGTTGAACGGGTCGAAGGCGCGCGTTTCCCGTGGGTCATGAAACAGCGCCGAGGCGCCGTACTGCAGATTGATACCGCCCAACGCGGCGCCCGTCAGTTGCGCCGCACCGCGCAGGTTGATGAGCGCGCCCTGCAAGTCGTGCGTCGGCGTGCCGGTACCCGCCAGGCCGGCACGTGCCTGCAGAGACGGATTAAGGACACCGCCCAGACGAATATCCAGATCTCCGCCACCAGTCAGTTGCAAGTTCCCGTCACTGTCCACGCGGCCCGTACTGCCGACAGCAACGATCAACCCCTGACTGCGAGGGTACGACGCATACCTGTCGTCGCCCATGGCCTTGAGCATGCCAGCATCCCCGCCGGCGCTCAGACTGATGTTGCCGCCGCCCAGCGTACCGAACCCGGTAAAGCCCACCAGATAAGGTCTGGTTTCCTCGCCCAGCGCTGGTAATGGCTGCGCAGCGTAGCTGCCGAAATTGATCCACCAGGCAGTCGGTACATCGTTATTGCCGGTGCCCTGGCGCCAGAGCCAATTGCCCACCGCCACACTCGGCACCTGCTCCCGCGTACCGTCGCCCGTGGCGACCGAGCGACGGCCAAGCACGTCACCCGACACAGACCCGCCGGCATTGATCGTCAGGTTACCGCCCATCTGCGGATACCAGGCCTGATAGAGGTTGGCACTACCGCCATCGACCCATTTTTCGTAATCGTTGCCAGCGCTGCCCAATACCGAGCCATCAGCCGACAGCCTTCCGCGGGGCTGGTTATAACGCGCGTCGACGTCTGCCGATTGGGTGCCGGCGGTGTAGACGCCGAAAGGTGAGGCCATGCTGAGGTTACCGGCCGCCATCAAATCCAGGTCGCCGGTGCCAGTACGCAAAACGCTGAACATCTGCGTGTGGGCCTGGGCGCTCTTGCTCGGATTGTTTTCAATGCACAGTGCCGGGTCGATGGAGCACCAGAACAATTCGTCATCGTTCATCGGTGTGTAATCCGGCATGCCCATCCAGTTGCCAGGCGCCCACACACTGCGCGCCATGGGCGCGCAAGAACCGGGAGCGATATCACAGAGCACAAGGTATTCCTCGGGAACCGGTTCGTACGGTGTAAAGCCATACTCGTTATCCACCGCCCAGACCAGTTTGCCGGCCACCTCGATCATGCTCACACCATAGTGAGTGTCGGCCATCTGCAAGTTGCCAACGCTGGCCTGAGGCTTCACGCTACGGCTGTCGGCCGCGGTCAGATCGGCCCCTGCCACCATGCGCATCGACCACGACGCACTGCCCGCCGGCAGCATGCTGGCGATCGCCCAGTTTCGACCTTGCTGGTTTCCATTGGCAGGACGCAGGTCGAGGAATACCGTGCCATCGGCGAGCTTCACGTTGGTCATGGAGGGGATCAGCGAACCCCGCAACAGCGCCAACGTTCCGTTCAACACAACACCCACCGTTTTATTGTCGGCATCAACCGCACCCGGCAGCGGCACGCCTTTGGGCCAGAGCAGGGCCTGCAGTGCGGTGGCGTTGTTCAAGCGAATACCTGCACCCAAACGACTGCCGGTCGGCAGGGTCACAGCGTTGTCGAGCAACGTACCGGCGGCATACATCAGGTTACCCGCCGCGTCATGCACATCGCCGGCCAGCACCGTTCCACCCTGTAACACGTAAGGTGCGGCCAAAGTGCTCTGAACCGGCAACACCGTGCCCGCAGCCAGTGTGGCGGCTTGAATCGGCAGGTCGTAATTCAAGGTGGCGCCAACCGGAAAGAGCGTCCCTTCGGCAAGGCTGACACCACTGCCCGGTACGATCAGGTCACCGCCGAAAGGCTGTATCCCCGGCAACAGTTTCCAGCCAGCGTCGTCCACGGTTTCCGGCGGCGGTGCGAAACCGTCGTTGATGCTGCCGTAGATATCGAGGTTGCCACCGGCACGGATTAACAGGCTGCCCGCTTCTCCGCTGCCATACACCGAGGTCCGGCGAGTGTGCGGGTTGAGGCTGGCGTAACGGTAGCCGGACAAGTCGAGATCGCCCTGCACCACCAGATCGCCGTCAGCGGTTTTGCTGACGATTTCCACCCCCGGGCGCAGATGAAACGCATCGGCATAGGTCGCATTGTTGAGGCCGGCCAGTTTGCGTTGAAGCAGATCACTGTTACCCAGCGCCGCATCGATAAAGCCACTGCTGTCTGAGTGAATGCGATCCAGGTAGGCTTGATCGATTACTTGATACGGGCGACCGCTGGCCGCCGGATCGGTGCCATCGGCAGCATCACTGTAACTTCGCACGGCATTCAGCCCGATGGAGCGGGCACCTTGAATACTCAACGAACCGCTGGCATCCACCGCAATGTCACCGCCGCCCAGGCGCGGTGCATTCAGCTCCAGCGTCCCACGCAACACGTCATCGCGTTGTCCCGCCTGGTTTCCAGGCACTGCATCGGTGCCGTGACGCAGATCAATCCGTGCACCAGCGGCCAGCGTCAGCACGCCGTCACCTGAATTGAGTTCAACCATGGCGCGGTTCGGTGCGTCGATGATTTTGCCGTAGCTGTCGACGCGCAGCACGCGGCCATGGGCATCGAGCAGCGCGTTGCCCGTCAGGTTCAAACCGTTTTTGCCGGCAAGGCGAATGCTGCCGACCCGTTCACCACTGGCATCGATCACCCCGTCCACGGTCAGGTTGCCGTTGTCCACCGAGACATTGACTTCGCCCGCTTTGAGTTCGTTACCGATACGCAGATCGCCCTGCTTGAACTGGAAGCTTCGACTGCCCACTACCCCGCCGGCATTCAAGCGCAGGTTAAGGCTGGCAAAGGCCTGGCTCAAATCACCCGCCAGGCGCTGGGCGCGAATGTCCACGCCACCGGCCTTGTACGGCACCCACGTACCGCCCGCGTCGTAATAGCCACTGCTGCTGCCGACAATCTGCCCTTGCAGGTCAACCTGTCCAGCGTCAGTGGCCAGGGCCACAACGTTCAATTGCCCGGCCTGATTGTTGACGGCGGACAGATCGATTCGCGAGCCCGCCGACTGACGAATATTGCCGTTGTTGCTCTGCAACGACACGTCCCCGCCCCAGCTGTATTTCTGCACATCATTGAACGGCAGAACCCGGCCCGCCATGTCCACCTGCGCGCCGCTGCCAAGCAGCAGATCATCCTCGGCATTGACCAGCAGCTTGCCGCTGGCGAGGACGATGCGACTGTCGAGCACAACACTGCGTGCCGTCAGGCTCAGTTGCGCACCGAGGGCATCCGCGGCAGCCGTTGTGGCGCTACCACTCAGAGTCAGGTTGTTGCCCGCCTTGAGTTCACTGACCGAGGCGGCCTCGCCGGTCAGCAATGGCGTGCGCAGATTGAGATTGCCGCCGCTGTAGCTGAACCCCTTGACCGCGTCATAAGCTCCTTGGGATTCGTACACCGCCAGACTGCCCTTGTGGTTGGCGGTGATGCGCTCGCTGGCGTTGAAGTTGACGTTGGCAAACCCCAGGGCCAGTCGGTTATTGCGATCAAGGCCATTGGGCTGCGGGTTCGGGCCATAACCCAATTCGATCCGCTGCGCCTGAATATCCATCGTGCCGTGCCCGTTGCCGGCGCCGTCGTTGACCACCGCACCCGGGGCCTGAGTCGCCCCGTTCCAGATCAGATTGCGGGTGCGGATCGTCGCGACATCGGTGGCAGCGCCCGAGCCGTAGATGGCCGGGCTACCCAACACCAGATTCTGCAAACGGCTCTGGCCGGTCTGCGGATCAATGGTGTCGAGGGTCACGCTGCCGAGAAAGTTGAACGCATCGCGGGCCACCAGACTCAGGGTTTCCAGCGCGGGGGCGCCAGATTGCGTGTCGCCCTGCAACAGGCGATCCAGCACGTTCTGGTTAAGCGTCAGGCCCGCAGGTGTGCGGCCGCTGGCTGCGGCCAGTGCTTGCGGACTGCCGGCATTGACCACACCGACCGAAAGCCCGAGTTGACGAGTGCCAAAGCGCACGCTTTCGCCCAGTTCGAAGTCTTTGTCAGTGGCGGCGATGATGCTGCCGTTGGAGTACAGCAACGCCGCAGCAGTGCAATCGGCCGTCGGACAGTTGCCGATACGAATGCTCCCGCCCCCGCCTTCGGTGGGCGCAAGCACCGGCGTCCAGCCGTTGGACACCACCAGCAGGCTGGAGCGCCCCGGTTCGTAGACGAAACCGGCTGCGGCATCATACGGAACGTTACCTCGCCCCAAGGTATTGACGCCCGCTCCCGCATCGATGGTGATGCCGCCATTGGCGCTGTTACTGCTCAGCACAACCTCTGGCGCCGAGAGGATCGCGCCCTCGCGCAGACGAATCGCCGAGATATTGCCGATCACCTTGATCGAGCCGCCCTCCGAACCGTAATACACCGTTGGGGTGCCACCGATGGTCAAACGTCCGGCATTCAAGCGGTTGAGGGTGTCGGCGTACAGCGATACACCGTCGAACCTTGGCGTTCGCGTATGCCCGGCACCGAGAATTTCAAACTCTGCGCCGGTATAACCGCCCTGAACGACCGCCGTACCAATGACCCCGCCGCTGGCAGGTTTGAACAGCACCTGCCCGTTGAAATCCAGGGCTGAGTCGTGCTCGCCGCCACTGACCATGCGCAGGTGCAGCGTGTTGCCGTCCAGCGGTGTGCGGGCGCGCGGCAGACCGCGGCGGGCAGCATCGTTGAGCACAAATTGGCTGAACCCGGTTTCGTTGTACTGTGAATAGCGCCGCAGCACATCGCCAGACGTCACGATGACCTGGCTGGGCAAACTGTCGCGAATACCGGTGTTGGCAATCGACAGCTGTCCGGCCGTGGTCCACGAGCCATTGCGCAACTTCAACGCACTGTCCATCGGCCCCGCAATCGCTTGACCATTGATTTCGACCCGGAAGGCGCCCGGTAACAAGGCAAAGGTCGATGGCAACAAGGTGTAGGTGCCGGGTGCCAGTCCGGAAACGCCGGTCCCGAGGGTGATCTGCTGGCCGATACGCGGGTCGACCGCGCCGGCCTCGGCCAGCATCGGCGCATAGCGGCTCTGGTCACCGGCCACGATTGCATACACGGGGTTATTGGCCAGCCCCGGCAAACTGAAGGTGCCATCGGTGGCATTGCGTACCAGCGGATTGAAACGCGCATCGGTGGAGCCACCTCGTCCGGAGACAAAACCGGCACCGCGCAAATCGCCGCCGCCCGAAAGGTCGATCACCGCCCCGGCCTGCACATTGGTGTATTGCGCATCAAGGATGACCCCGGAGGTCGCTCCGGCAATGCCATTCAACATCACCGACTTACCGTTGTACCGATAGTCGATACCGTCGGTGGTTCCTCCATAGGGCATGACCAGTCCGGCGGCGCTGACTGAAGTCACGCTGCCCGGCAGAAGGTGAAGTTCACGGGTTTTGACAATGACGTCATCACCCAGGGATATCAGCCCCAAGGGCGCACGAATGACGCCGCCCTGCTCGATCTGTCCCGCACTGAGTGTCAGGCTGCCGAACACCGAGTAAGGCAAAGCGGTCGGCGCCGCCCCGTGATTGCCGATACGCAACGTATGCTCCGGCACCGATCCGGCCATACTCTGATAGCCCACTCGCACCTCAGCCGAGACGCCGCTGGCCGGGTAGATCTGCGCAGCCCGCATGTGCATGTCACCCGCAGTCCACAGACGGCTGCGCTGCTGTTCATCGGTTGGCGCGAGGAAGCGCAGGTCGCCCTGGCTGTCGAGCGTGACCAGACCAAAGCCACGGCGGCTGACCGCCAGCGCCGGTGCGGCCGATTGCACGAGAGTCCCTTCGGTGCCGAATGAAAGCGAGTTGCCCACGTCCAGCAGGTCCGCGCTGGCGGTGAATTGCGCGCCGGACAACTGCGCTGTCGGATTGCTCATCACTCGCGGACGCACTTTGACTTCCGAGCTCAAATAGGTGCCCAGCCCTGACAGGCGCAGGTAAGGTGCGCTGAGGTTGACCCGGGCGCTGTCACTCGCCGACTCGGCCAATGAAAGAGAACCGGCGAACAGGCTCAGGCCCTGTCCCATGTGCAGGTCGACATCGCCGTCGAACGTCATCAGACCGTTGCTCAGCAGACTCACGCTGTCGAAGCCACCGCTCATCAGCTGATCGGCACTCAAGCGCGTACGCCCGTAGCGTAAAAGTGGCGAAGCCTCGCCCGCTCGCAGCGGCTGCGGCAGTGCCGGTGCGGGCCCTTGGCCAATGATCATTTCACGTGGCACGCGCACCGCATTGCTTAAGTTCGCGGGACCGTACGCCGGTGTATCCAGAGCGATCTCCAGACGCCCGCCTGCCGCACCTGCACCGCCAGCACTGGCCTGCAGACTGCCCTCGATGAACAGACCATTGTAGGAACTCAGGGTGATCCGTCCGCCATCGGTGGCCACACGAGCGGGGCCTTGCCCACCGCTATCGAGCACGGCTTGCGCACCAGACGCTTCCAGTCGCGCACCTTGGCGGACGATGACGTAAGCATCGGCAGCGGTCGCCGTGATTTTCTTCACATCGATCTCGCCACCGACAATGATCGAGCCACCCTTGCCGACCTGGCCGTAGACGCGGCCCAGCGCATCGACAGCGGTCGCTGCCCGACCGGCGACATCGATCAAGGCATGTTCACCGATCCAGATCGAACGGTTGCGCGGGGTCGGATCGGCCTCTTGCAAGGACGTCGCCACATCAATCGCGCCGAACTGCTGTTGACGGATATCGACAATACCGCCCCAGGCGTTGAGTTCACCATCAAGCGTGATCTGGCCTGCCCCGCGCAAACCGATGCGCTGGCCGGGATCGACACTGATCCGTGAGCCTTCGCCAATCGACAACGGACTGCTGGCGGGATCAATCAAGCCAGCAAGCGTCGCGCCGGCCTGCAATGCGACAGAAGCGCCGGCCCTTTGCGTCAAGACGCCCTTGAGCGGGTCTTCCTGAAATAACGCGGGCGTCCATAGCTCCAGCGCAGCACTCGGCGACATACCGGACACAATGGTCGAGGCGGATTCGCCAAATCGATAGACCGGCATCTGCACATCGATCGCGCTTTGCGCGGCGACCTCCAGCCCCTTCAGACCGATGATGTTGTAGGCGCTGAACCCCGTGCGGAACAGCTCCGGCGTCAGGCGCAAGGTCTGTTCTTCGGCCACTTCGCCGGAAGCGCCGATCCGCACCTTGCTGGCCTGCACGGTCAAGGTGCCGCCGCCGTTCACGCCATAGCCCTGCACCTCGCCATCGAGCACCATGCGCGACTGGCCTGGCGCACTGTTGGCGCTGGATTCAAGCGTCACGTCGCCACCCTTGCCGCCACGCGTCTTGCCGTTGGCCAATACCGCGCCGCCCGACGAAACATCGACCAGACTGCCACTGGCCAGCAGAATGTCGCCGGTACTGCGGATCGACACCGTCCCGCCATTGAGGTACGCAAGGCCGCCCGCGTCGTCCGGGTTACTCGACAGGTTGCTCCACAGACCGCGTGTCTGCAGCTGCACACCCTGCGCAACCGTCACTCGCGCTTGCTTGCCTGCTGAAACCTGGAGACTGGTGTCATCACGCCGATCGGTGGCGAGCTGGTTCAAAACGTTGCCCAATTGCAGGCTACCGCCTTGCGCAATCAGATCGGCATTGACCTGCACGTCAGGGCTGAACAGGGTGATGTTGCCACCGTGATCCACCGTCACGCCTTCATTGACTTCAATCGTGTGTTTTGCCGAGATCTTCAGCGCGCCCAGCGCGAAACCTTTGAGCAGCCCGGCATCGAGGAACAGTTTGCCTGCGCGTTCTGCCGCGACCGCGTCGGTCAGCCCTGCGTTCGCTACGCTGGCATGCGCGCCCCCCACTTGCACCTGATCGAGCAACGGGTCGAGTTGATAGAGCAGGCCAGCACTGGCAGCGACATAAGCAGCATCGTAACTGCCAACCACCAACTGCCCTCGCCGCGCCCGGGCGGTCTGGGTCTGGGCATAGCCGTCCAGACCTGCCCGCGGTGCCTGGATTTGCCGTTCGCCCTGAAACACCTCACCCAACAGCTGGCCATCCAGCACGGCGTTGCCCGTGGCGATCACCAACTGGCCGGCATCCCGGCCAACGGTGTAACCCGCTTCCTGACGACGCGTCGGCGCGATCAGCGGGCTATAGAAATAATCCGTCTGGCCCCAGCGCTCGCTGTGACTTTCGTAACCTTTGTAAAGACCGTTGTAGAGAATATCGCCCGGCGCACGCGACACTTCGTATAACCGCCCGTCCGCACCGCGCAGCCAGCTCTGGCGAATCTCGCCGCCCTGCACATCAAGCGTGCCGCCGGACACATTGATCAGCGAACCTTTTTCGCTGATCACGTCCTTTCCGGAAAACCGCACCTCACCGCCCTGCGCCATCCATTCACCAACGCCATGGCCCTGAGTGCCGAGGTATCCGCCGACCTCCAACAACCCACCGGCGGTGTACCAGCGGTCGGTGGCGTAACCGTTGGTGCCCGCCGGCACGAATACCAGCTCACGGACATCGACCCAGATGTCGTTACTGTTGAGCGCGCCGCTCTCGCGATTGACCGGCGCATCACGCTGCTCGTTGCCCTGGACGTTGATCTTGATGTTGTTGTTTGCCATCGCCACTTTGACGCCGAGGGCGCCGGACACGTCGATCACCGCCCCCTCGCGCAATAGACTGCGCTGTCCGGCGGCAACTGCCACCTGCCCACCGGTGGCAAGGGTGATCGAGCCGCTTTTGAATTCGACGGTGCCGCCGCTGCCGATGTCGATGCGTGACTGATCGCTGCGGATCCGGTTGTTGGCATTGACGCCGGTCAGCGCCGCCTCGCGCTGGCTGTCCAGGGCCGTGAGATCACTGCTGTCGAGCAGAATCGCACTGACGCCATTTTCGCCCAGGGTCACACGGCCTTGGGCATCGCTGGCCGGATTGAGCAGATGCACGGTGCCGCGCGTCGCCACCGAAGTGCTCGCCAGCAGCACACCGTTTTGCACAACGTCGCGGCCGGTCAGGGTGATGTCGCCGGTGGATGCCTGGATCAGGCCGGTGTTGCTGACTTTGCCCGAGCTGTCAGCCTTGAAACCGGGAATGACCTCACTGCCGAAAGTGGTTGAATAACCATTGCCGTCGGTGCCCGAGCCCTTGCGGATATGGAAACGGTCCCCCGCACCCAGCACCGTCTGGCCTTTGGCCGTGCTGATCGAGCCGTCGTTCTGCACGTCCTGGCCAAGCAGCAAGGTATAGCCGCCGGCGTCGGTGGAGAGCGCAGGTTGGTGCGTTTGTATGGCTGCGCCACGCTCCACCAGGACTTTGCCAGCAGCGTCGGTAAAGGTTGGCTGACTGCCGGTGCTGTCGAAATACAGACCCCGATCGCGAAATTGTGCATCGGTCATGTTCGCGGCTGCCGCTACCAGATTTCGCACATTGACCTGGCTGCCACCGCTGAAGACGATGCCGTTGCGGTTGATCAGCATCACCGTGCCGTCCGCTTTGATCTGCCCCTGAATCTGGCTGGCCCGTGCGCTCGGATCGTTGACGCGATTGAGCACCGCCCAGTTGGCCTGCTGGGCAAATTCCACTGTGGTATTGCGGCCGACGTTGAACGTTTCCCAATTGAGAATCGCCTTGTCGGCGGTCTGCTCGATCTTCACCGTGGTCTTGCCGTCGGCCTGGGTCTGTTGCGGGCCTTTGGCGTTCATCCAGCCCTGGCTCAGGCTGTTATCGACCTTCAGGCCGCCCTCGCCCAATCCGTCCGGAACCACTTGCACACTGCCCAACGCGGCGGCACGTCCAGCGGCTTGTGCGGCCTGCTGAGCGGCAATCGCTGCCACGGTGTTATTGAGTGTCTGCAAAGAGCGCTGCAACTGCTGGCTAGCCCGTTGCTGCTGTGCCAGCGGTGGGGTCATCCCCGGCAGACCGCTCCCACCCGGACGCGACGCCGAAGCCTGCTGCGCTGCGCCCTTCGCGGCAAACCAGGTGGAACTGAACGCTGTCGCCGCCTCGGCACTGCCCGCCACCAGACACAAGGCGACGGCTTGCGCCAATGGCTTGAGCAGCCACTGTGCGGGATCGCCCGCGCCACGTTTGATCGGCCGGATACGGTTACTGTGACGGGAGGTGCGAGCAAGCATCACTACAGGTCCTTTTGGGTGGCAGGTCGGATCAGCCCTGCTGTTACGACATAGGCAGTTGGCGAGCCTCACGACCGAACGGATGTCACACAAACTTCATGATCAAGGAGTAAATCGGCAAAAAAAAACAGCAGCCCGAAGGCTGCTGCCGTTTCATTGCAGTTGAGACAAGGCTTACAAAGGACGACCAATGCCGTTGCAGGCGTTGGCGTTGTTGATGTCCAGGTTATTGCCCGAGGTGTTGGTGATGAAGTTGGCGGTCACAGCGGTTTTCCAGTTGTTGGGAACCGGCGTGAAGCTGTGGGCGACGGTGGCGACGTTGTTGCCCGGGTTGCTGTAGTGGGTGGTCAGGAAGTTGCGCACGGCGGTGGCCACGGCTGCATCTTTGTAGCACTGGCCGAAGATGAAGTTGGTGTAAGCCACAATCGGGTAACCGCTTGCCGGGTTAGGCACGACCGGGGCCCAGCCAGCCGGGTTGGCAGGTGCGCTTGGCACCGGTGCAGTGCTCAGCGCCAGCGTCACGTTAGCGTTGGTTGGCTGGACGCCATTGACGCGGGCAACCACAGCGTTGCTGGTGGCGTTCACGCCGTCCGGACCCACATAGCCGATCGAACCGTCCACGGCGTTCACCGCAGTGGCCACATCAGCGGTGTTGGCTACGCCGACCCAAGTCGATGGCAGCGCGGAACCGGCCGGCAGACGAGCGTTGGTGAAGGTGGAGTTGACGGCGAATTTGGTCGGGCAGATCGAGTTCAGGTGACGGCTGAGGATTTCGGTGGTGCCGCTCGAAGTGCTGCGATAAACCACGCGGATTGCGGTGGTGTCGGCGGTACCCAACAGCGCGCCCCAGGTAGTCTTGGTGCCCGACAACGCGTCGCACAACTGAGCGCTGGTCAGGTTAAGGGTGGTGTTGCCGGCTTTTTTGTACGGAATGGCAACCGAAGTGGCCACCGATGGCAGCTGGATCAGCGGGCCGTACGAAGCACCGAAGTTGGTGGTGTAGGTGCTCAGTTCCGAAGCGCTGAGGATCGAGTCGCTAGCGGCGAAATGCACGGTGCCGGTAGTGCTGAACTGGGCAGCGTTGTTGGTCAGGAAAGCGCTTTTGCCGACGCCGCTACCGGTCACGGCGTAGCTGAAGTTGGCTGGCAGGATGCTGTTGGCAGAACCTTTGTACAGCGCGGCAGGCAGCGAGGCGCCACCACCGGTTACGGCCATGGCCTGGGCGGAAGCCAGAGCGGCGACGGTCAGTGAGGCGGCGATCAGAGTGCGCTTGAACATGAAGAATCTCCTTTTCAACTTGGTTTGGAACACAGGTTTCGGAAGGCTTGCATGACACCGGGAGGGTCCACCGCAGTGGAGCCGCAGGGAGAAATTCGCAGCTTCCGGTGACAGATAAAGGAAAAAACCTCGGGAGCTGCGGGGGGATTTTTGTGGGGATTTCTCGGGTGTTTGCGGTGGGTTGCGGCGCGTCTGGATCGCGGGTTTGGCTGAATCGGGCTGGAGCCGTTGGCGGGGGGTTGCAGATGACAGACTGGAGAACCCGAGGATGGGCGG
>NZ_WBRZ01000052.1:0-24666 GCF_008923895.1 Pseudomonas sp. GXM4 | reverse complement strand
GCATTTGTGAACACCACAGCCCCCTGTGGGAGCGAGCTTGCTCGCGAAGGCGTCAGCCCAATCACCACAACTCTATGTGCCTGAACGCTCCACGAACGGGCAACCCGCTTCGATTCGGTGCAAAAAATCAACGCTATAACCGCGCCTAACCAATAAAACCGCGCTTCGCGTAGTTGGCACAACCACTGCATAACCCTTTTCACCATACATAAAGCCCAACCTTCAACGACGAAGGCTGCGCTTCCCGAGAGAACGGGACCAGGACAAAGGCGTCCTCGCTAGGCAACTAGCGGGACGCCTTTTTTTGTTGCGCAAAATTTGTCGAGCAAGGCCCGACGGCCCACCAGAGGCCAGCCGCAGCTCCCGGAGAAACTGATGAAAAAACTCAAACTGGTGATGATCGGCAATGGCATGGCCGGGGTGCGTACCCTGGAAGAACTGCTCAAGCTGAGCGACGAGCTCTACGACATCACCGTCTTCGGCGCCGAACCGCACACCAACTACAACCGCATCCTGCTGTCGCCGGTGCTGGCCGGTGAGCAGACGTTCGAAGAGATCGTCCTCAACGACCTCGACTGGTACCTGCAAAACAACATCAAGCTGCTGCTCAACCGCAAAGTGGTGGAGATCGACCGGGTCAAACGCCGAGTGATTGCCGAGGACGGCACCGAAGCCGAGTACGATCGCCTGCTGATCGCCACCGGCTCGACCCCGTTCATCCTGCCAATCCCCGGCAACACTTTGCAGGGCGTGATCGGTTACCGCGACATCGCCGACACCCAGGCCATGATCGACACCGCCAGGACCCACAAGCACGCCGTAGTCATCGGCGGCGGCCTGCTCGGCCTCGAAGCGGCCAATGGCCTGATGCTGCGTGGCATGCACGTCACCGTGGTGCACCTCGGCGAATGGCTGCTGGAGCGGCAACTGGACAAGACCAGCGGCCAGCTTCTGCAATCGGCGCTGGAATCCCGTGGCCTGCATTTTCGCCTTTGCGAACAGACCCAAGCCCTGCACGATGCCGGCAATGGCCGGGTCGGTTCGGTGCAGTTCAAGAACGGCGACATCATTCCTGCCGATCTGGTGGTGATGGCCGCCGGCATCCGCCCCAACACCGAACTGGCAGAAAAGGCCGGCATTCCGTGCAATCGCGGGATTCTGGTCAACGACACCCTGCAAACCTACGACCCGCGCATCTACGCAATCGGCGAATGCGCCAGCCATCGCGGCATTGCCTACGGCCTCGTTGCGCCGCTGTTCGAACAAGCCAAGGTTTGCGCCAATCACCTCGCGCAACTGGGTTTCGCTCGCTATCAGGGCTCGGTGACTTCGACCAAATTGAAAGTCACCGGCATCGACCTGTTCTCCGCCGGCGATTTCATGGGCGGCGAAGGCACCGAGACCATCACCCTCTCCGACCCGATCGGCGGCGTGTACAAAAAACTGGTGATCAAGGATGACGTGCTGGTCGGCGCCTGTCTGTACGGCGATACGGCAGATGGCGGTTGGTATTTCCGGCAGATTCGTGAGAATCACGCCATCGGCGAGATCCGCGATCACCTCATGTTCGGCGAAAACGCTTTAGGCGACGTAGGACATCAGGGCCAGGACAAAGCCATGGTCATGGCCGACAGCGCCGAAGTGTGTGGCTGCAACGGTGTGTGCAAGGGCACCATCGTCAAGGCGATTCAGGAACACGGCCTGTTCAGCGTCGATGAAGTGAAGAAACACACCAAGGCTGCCAGCTCCTGCGGCTCCTGCGCCGGCCTTGTTGAACAGATCCTGATCAATACAGTGGGTGGCGCGGCCGACGTCAAACCGAAAAGCGAAAAAGCCATCTGCGGTTGCAGCGACCTCAACCACGGGCAGATTCGTCAGGCGATCCGTCAGGAACACCTGCTGACCATCGCCGAGACCATGAGTTATCTGAACTGGCGCACGCCCAATGGCTGCGCGACCTGTCGCCCGGCGCTCAACTACTACCTGATTTCCACCTGGCCGGGCGAAGCCAAGGACGACCCGCAATCGCGTCTGATCAACGAACGCGCCCACGCCAACATCCAGAAGGACGGCACCTATTCGGTGGTGCCGCGCATGTGGGGCGGCGTGACCAACCCATCGGAACTGCGGCGGATCGCCGATGTGGCCGACAAGTACAACGTGCCGATGGTCAAGGTCACCGGCGGTCAGCGGATCGACTTGCTGGGGATCAAGAAACAGGACCTGCCCGGCGTCTGGAAAGACCTCGACATGCCGTCCGGCCACGCCTACGGCAAATCCATCCGCACCGTGAAAACCTGCGTCGGCAGCGAGTTCTGCCGCTTCGGCACGCAGAACTCGACGCAACTGGGCATCGAACTCGAGCACGACCTGTTCAACATGTGGTCGCCGCACAAAGTGAAGCTGGCCGTGTCCGGCTGCCCACGCAACTGCTCGGAAGCGGGCATCAAGGACGTAGGAATTATCGGCGTCGACTCCGGCTGGGAGATGTACATCGGTGGCAATGGCGGGATCAAGACCGAAGTCGCCGAGTTCTTCGTCAAGCTCAAGACCGCCGAAGAAGTCCGTGAATACAACGGCGCGTTCCTGCAGCTGTATCGCGAAGAAGCCTTCTACCTCGAGCGCACCGTGCACTACCTGCAACGGGTCGGTATGGAGCACATCAAGAAGAACGTGCTCGAAGACGCCGAGCGGCGTAAGGCCCTGAATGAGCGCCTGCAATTCTCCCTGTCGTTCGAACAGGACCCATGGAAAGAGCGCCTGGCGCAGCCGCAACTGAAGAAAGAATTCGACGTGATCCCCGTGAAAAACCTGGAGGTGCCGGCATGAACTGGCTCGATATCTGTGCGCTGGAAGAGATCAACGCCCTCGGTTCGCGGATCATTGCCGGGCCGAAAGGAGACATCGCGATTTTTCGTACAAGCGACGACGAGGTTTTCGCCCTCGATGACCGCTGCCCGCACAAGGGCGGCCCGCTGTCGCAGGGCCTGATCTATGGCAAGCGCGTGGCCTGCCCACTGCACAACTGGCAGATCAACCTGGAAACCGGCGAAGCTCAGGCGCCGGACATCGGCTGTGCCCATCACCATCCGGCGCGGGTCGAGAACGGCCGGGTGCAACTGGCCCTGCGGGACGCCATCTGATGAACCGCCAGACGACCGCCTCGACCTGCTGTTACTGCGGGGTCGGCTGCGGCGTACTGATCGAGCATGACGGCGAGCGCATCCTCGGCGTCAGCGGCGATCCGGCGCACCCGGCCAACTTCGGCAAACTGTGCAGCAAAGGCTCGACGCTGCACCTGACCGGCGACCTCGCCACCCGCGCCTTGTACCCGGAACTGCGCCTGGGCAAAGGCCTGGCGCGCAGCCGTACTGACTGGGATACCGCCCTCGACCACGCGACCAACGTGTTTGCCGAAACCATCGCCGAACACGGCCCGGACAGCGTGGCGTTCTACATCTCCGGGCAGTTGCTCACCGAGGACTACTACGCCTTCAACAAACTGGCGCGGGCGCTGGTCGGCACCAACAACATCGACAGCAATTCGCGGCTGTGCATGTCTTCGGCGGTGGTCGGCTACAAACGCAGCCTCGGCGCCGACGCGCCGCCGTGCAGTTACGAAGACCTGGAGCTCAGCGACTGCGTGATGATCGTCGGCAGTAACATGGCCTACGCCCATCCGGTACTTTTCCGTCGACTGGAGGAAGCCAAATCCCGTCGCCCGCAGATGAAAGTCATCGTTATCGACCCGCGTCGCACGGACACCTGCGATTTGGCTGACCTGCACCTGGCGATTCTTCCGGGCACCGATGTCGCCTTGTTCCATGGGATTTTGCATCTGCTGCTGTGGGAAGACTGGATCGATCGCGATTTCATCAAGGCGCACACCGAAGGCCTCGCCGAACTCAAGACGCTGGTGCGCGATTACACCCCGCAGATGGTTTCGCAACTGTGCGGCATCAGCATCGAGCAACTGCAGCAATGCGCAGAATGGGTCGGCACTGCGCCGAGCTTCCTGTCGCTGTGGTGCATGGGCCTGAATCAGTCCACCGCCGGCAGCGCAAAGAACAGCGCGCTGATCAATCTGCACCTGGCCACCGGGCAAATCGGCCGGCCCGGTGCAGGACCTTTCTCCCTCACCGGTCAGCCAAACGCCATGGGCGGACGGGAAACCGGCAGTCTGTCCAATCTGCTGCCGGGCCATCGCGATGCCGCCAACGCGGAACATCGCGCCGAGGTGGCGGCGTATTGGGGCGTGGATAGCTTGCCCGAGGCGCCGGGCCTGAGCGCCATCGAACTGTTCGAAAACCTGCGCAGCGGCAAAATCAAAGCGCTGTGGATTGCCTGTACCAATCCGGCGCAATCGATGCCTGATCAGAGCGCAGTCCGCGCAGCGCTTGAGGCCTGCCCTTTTGTGGTATTGCAGGAAGCCTTTCGCACCACCGAAACCGCAGCGTTTGCCGACCTGCTGTTACCCGCCGCCAGTTGGGGCGAGAAAGAAGGTTCGGTGACCAACTCCGAGCGGCGCATTTCCCACGTGCGCAAAGCGGTTGTCGCACCGGGCGAAGCGCGGCCGGACTGGGCAATCACGGTGGATTTCGCACAGCGTCTGGAGAAACGTCTGCGCCCCAGGCAGCCAAGTCTGTTCGCTTTCGATCAACCTTCGCAGTTGTTTGATGAATTCAAAGCGCTGACCCGTGGGCGAGACCTGGATCTGTCCGGGATCAGTCATGCCTTGATCGACGAGATCGGTCCGCAGCAATGGCCCTTCCCTGCCGGCGCCCGGCAAGGCACGCCACGCTTGTACGGCGACGGCATTTTCCCTACAGCCAATGGCCGCGCGCAGTTCATTGCCGATCCGTACCGCGCCGCCAAGGAACAACGCGACGCGCGCTTCCCGCTGACTTTGATCACCGGCCGCCTGCGTGACCAGTGGCACGGCATGAGCCGCACCGGCACCGCCGCGCAATTGTTCGGCCACGTCAGCGAAGCCGTGCTGAGCCTGCACCCGGACGAAATGCGGCGGCACCGCTTGCAGCCCGGCGATCTGGTCAATCTGAAAAGCCGCCGTGGCGCGGTGATTGTTGCGGTCGGCAGCGACGACAGCGTGCGTCCGGGCCAGGCGTTCCTGCCGATGCACTGGGGCGATCGCTATCTCAAGGGCGGCGTCAACACGCTGACCTTGCCGGCGTTTGATCCGCTGTCCAGGCAACCGGAGCTCAAGCACAGCGGCGTGCGTCTGGAGGCAGTCAACCTGCCGTGGCAACTGTTCGCTTTGATCGAGGGTGATGTTCAGCGGCATTACGAGACGCTACGACCGCTGTGTGAGGCGTTTTCCTACGTCAGCCTCAGCCTTGTCGGTCGTGAGCGGCCAGCGTTGCTGATACGCGCTGCACACGGCCAGGCGCCGGATCCACAGCTGCTGGGCGAGATCGACCAATGCCTGTCCTTGCTGGATGGCCCGGTTCTGGCCTATGACGATCCGCGTCGCGCCATTGGCAAGCGGGTGCGCATCGAGAACGGCCGTATCACTGCGATTCGCCTGGCCGGCGAAACCCTTGCGCAACACTGGCTGCAAAGCCTGTGGCTGGAGGGCCGCGCCGACCAACAACTGCGGCGCTGGCTGCTCGCGCCGATGAGCGCGCCGCCGGGCGCTGTCGGCGCCATTGCGACCGACAAGACCTTGTGCAATTGCGAAAACGTCAGCCTCAACGCAGTCTGCGCCGGCATTCGCCAGGGACTGGATCTGCAAGGCCTGAAAAACAATCTCCGATGCGGTACGCAATGCGGTTCCTGCGTGCCGGAAATCAAGCGTCTGCTGGCTGCCGAAGCGCGGCCGGTCGCGGTCATTTAACGAGGACAACACCATGAATGCGAAAGTCTGGCTGGTGGGCGCAGGCCCTGGCGATCCGGAGTTGTTGACGCTCAAAGCGGTGCGGGCGTTGCGCGAGGCCGATGTGGTGATGATCGATGATCTGGTCAACGACGCCGTGCTGGAGCACTGCCCGGCTGCGCGGGTGATCCCGGTGGGCAAACGCGGCGGCTGCCGTTCGACCCCGCAGGCGTTTATCCATCGGCTGATGCTGCGTTATGCGCGCCAGGGCAAATGCGTGGTGCGCCTGAAGGGCGGCGATCCGTGTATTTTCGGGCGCGGTGGCGAAGAAGCGCAGTGGTTGCGCGAGCGCGGGATTGAAGTGGAACTGGTCAATGGCATCACCGCCGGTCTGGCCGGGGCGACGCAATGCGATATTCCGCTGACGTTGCGTGGCGTGGCACGCGGAGTAACGTTGGTGACTGCGCACACCCAGGATGACAGCCAGTTGAACTGGCAGGCGCTGGCGCAAGGCGGGACGACGCTGGTGGTTTACATGGGCGTGGCCAAGCTGGGCGAGATTCGTGATCAGCTGTTGGCCGGAGGAATGGCGGCGCATACGCCAGTGGCGATGATCGAAAACGCCTCTTTGGCGCATCAGCGTGAATGTCGCAGTGATTTGACTGCGATGGCTGAGGATGCCTTGGCGTTTGAATTGAAGAGCCCGGCGATTCTGGTGATTGGCGCGGTGGCGGCCGCTGCTCAAGAGCAAAAGATCGCAGCCTTCGGCAGCTCCGGGACGGCGTACAACGCGCAGGCGCTTTAAGGGGCGAAGCCAAATCGCAGGCAAAGAAAAGCCCGGCCTGAGCCGGGCTTTTCCATCAGCGGCAGCTAATTACTTAGCTTGAGCTTCAACCTGCGCTTCTACGCGACGGTTTACAGCGCGGCCAGCGTCAGTTTTGTTGTCAGCAACTGGGCGGGATTCGCCGTAGCCAACAGACTGAACGCGGGACGATTCAACACCGTACTGGTTGGTCAGAACTTGCTTAACGGCGTTTGCACGACGCTCGGACAGTTTCTGGTTGTAAGCGTCAGGACCGACGGAGTCAGTGTGACCTTCAACAGTAGTGGTGGTGGATGGGTACTGCTTCATGAAGTCAGCCAGGTTCTTGATGTCGCCGTAGCTGTTTGGCTTGACTACCGACTTGTCGAAGTCGAATTTCACGTCCAGCTCAACACGAACAACTTCAGCAACTGCTGGGCAGCCATCAGCGTCAACGGTTACGTTGGCTGGGGTGTCCGGGCACTTGTCAACGTTGTCGCAAACGCCATCGTTGTCGCTGTCGGAGCAGACTTCAGCAGGTGCTGGAACTGGAGCAGCAGCTGGCTTGGAGCCGCCACCGAAGTTCACACCGATACCGACGCTAGGAGCCCACTCGGTGTCGCCCTGGTCGATGTTGTACTGAGCTTCAACGCCGGCACGGGCGTAGAAGTTCTCGGTGAAGTACAGCTTGGCACCGCCGCCAACGTTGGCGAAGGTGGAACGGTTACGACCGTTCGAACCGTTCTGGTCGATGCTCTGGTCAGAGAAACCGGCCGAAACGTATGGACGAATCATGTCGCCTGGGTTGTTGAAGTGGTACAGAGCGTCCAGAGCGGTGTTAGCGCCTTTGACGTTCTTGCCATCGTCGGCACGTACGTTGTGCACTTCGTCGTAGCCCAGACGCAGTTCAACGTCGTCGGTCAGGAAGTAACCGATCGAACCGCCGAACAGGTTGCCGTTGTTCTTGAAGTTACGAGCGCTGTCGAATTGTTCTTTCTTAGCGAAGCCTTCGATTTCAACTGCGCCTTGGCCTTGTGCCAGAGCGCCGATCGAAGTGGCGGCAATCAGAGAACCAATGGCCAAGCCCAAGGTGTTTTTCAGTTTCATCCGTTAAATCCCCATCTGGTGATTGTGAAGCAGTCCCGCAAACCGGGGGACAACTCGGCGGCAAGTCTATCAGAACTTGCCTACACGTAAGAGATATTTGCGCTGAACTAAGTTTCAGCAATGCCTGCAAATTTCTCACGCAATTTATCTAGAGCGCGTTTGTAACGCATTTTTGTCGCACTCAAACCCATGTGCATGATGTCTGCGATCTCCTGAAACTCCAGCTCTGCGACAAATCGTAGCACCAGAATTTCGCGGTCAATCGGATTCACATACACCAGCCAGCGATCAAGCCCACCCTTCTCCTCCGGCTTCGGCGCCTTTTCTTCAGACGCTTCTTCAAGAGGGTCCAGACTGAGAGCGTCCATCAAGCGACGCTTACGCCGTTCCTTCCGATACTGCGTGATGCATTCGTTGTAAGTGATGCTGTAAAGCCAGGTTTTGAACTTCGATTTCCCCTCGAAGTTCTTCAGGCCGTACAGCACCTTCAGCATCACTTCCTGACAGACATCGTCTGCGTCGCGATCGTTCCCAAGATATCTCGCGCAGACGTTAAATAATGTTCGCTGGTAACGCCGCATCAACTCTTCGTAGGCGCGCGTTACGTGAAACAGCTCGGTATGCGAGCGCGCGACCAACTCCTCATCAGAGAGCTCGCGGGGGTCGTAGCGCGTGGATAGCGGTTGGGCTTTATTCAAAACAAGTCGTGCCGACAGTCAGGTCAATGTCCGCCACAACCAGCCTCGGCTGGCATTTTGCGGCGGCATACATTAGCAGGGTTTGCCGGTTTAGCGGCTACTCACATGCTGTTCCAGCAGGATCCGATTGGAGAGAGAGACTAGCTCACCCTCATCGGTCAGCAATGTGGTTTTAACCGTGCCGATCTCTTCGATCTGGCCTTCGACCTCGCCAACACGCACTTGTTGCCCAACCTCGTACAGCTCACGCACATAGATTCCCGCAAGAATCTGACCGGCAATTTCCCGGCTTCCCAAACCCATGGCCAGCGCAACTGCCAGACCAACGGTAATCAATACGATAACAATCACATGGTTCAGCAGGTCAGTCTTGACCTCGAGCTGGCTGATCGCAACCGAGATGCTGATGATGATCACCAGCCCCTGCGCGATCCGCCCCAACCCCGAAGCGTAGTCCAGGCCTACGCCTTCTGCTGCGCCGCGCACCAGCCCGTTGGCCAGTTGCGCCAACAGGACCCCGACCAGCAACACCAGCGCGGCGCCGAATACTTTCGGCAGATACAACGCCAGCATGTCCAGCGTAGCTGAAACTCGCTCGAGGCCAAGGGATTCTGCCGCAGAAACCAGAAAAATCAGCAGAACGAACCAGTAGACGATTTTACCGATCAGCGTCGAGATCGGCACCTGCAGCCCGGCACGCGACATCAGCTTGGTCAGCCCGGTGCCGCCCATCAGGCGATCGAGGCCCAGTTTTGCGAGCAATTTGGAGAGCAAGGTGTCGAGCAGCTTGGCCACGACGAAACCCAACAGCAGCACAACCAGTGCGCCGAACAGGTTCGGAATGAAGTTAGCGACTTTGGTCCACAACGCAGTCATTGCAGTGACGAGGCTCTGAGTCCAGAGATCAAGTTCCATATTCAATCAGCCTTATCAGCAGTGCGAGCGGTAGTTTTACGAAGACGGGAAACCGGCGAGACATGCGCCGAGCCATTGTTCAGGGCGATCATCAGCGCGGGCAGCCAGCGGCCCAGCAGGCTGAACAGATCACCGGCGCCGACCTGGCGGTTGGCGGTTTTGAGTACGCGGCCCAGGCACGCATCGTCGTCGCGGCTGGACGGCGAAGCGTTGAGCATGTCGCGCAAAGACTGTTCAAACGGATCGTGCATACGCACCTCTCGTGATGTCTGTGAAAGACGCGGGCAGATTTGCTCGGGTCACATGCGCCATGTTCACACCCAGCGCAATCGACGGAACAACCACCACTGGCCGCATGCCAGGGCGAGCACCGTCAGACAGGCGATCAGGAAGCCATACGGGCTTTCGGCGAACGGAATACCGCCGACATTTATCCCGAGCAGACCGGTGATGAAACTCATCGGCAAAAAGATGCAGGTAATGATGCCGAAGCGATACATGGTGCGGTTCATGTGCACGCTCAAACGCCGGTCTTCGGCCTCCAGCACAAGCCCCACGCGCTCTCGAGTCAATTCCAGCTCTTCCAGATAACGGGTCAGGCTGTTGTTCAATTCGTTCCAGTAGTCGGCGTCGTCTTCGACGAACCACGGCAGTTTGATCCGCGTCAGCTGTCCGAAAATATCCCGCTGTGGGGCGAGAAAACGCTTCAGCCCAGCGGCTCTGCGGCGGATGTGCAAAATGGCCCCGTGCTCGGGGGTATACCGTTCGTCGGCGTCGAGTTTTTCTTCCTCTTCATCGACCACTTCCGACAGGCACGCAACCAGATCCTGCACTTTATTGGTGAGGAACTGCGCCAGATACAGCATCAATTCCGAGGAAGTTTTCGGCCCTTTGCCCTCAACCAGCAGCGCCAGCAACTCATCCGTAGCCCGCAACGGACGCAAGCGCAGGGAAATCACCCGCTGAGCCGAGGCGAAAATCCGCACCGAGACCATGTCTTCCGGCTCGGCGCCCGGGTTGAGATTGACCCCGCGCAGAAACAGCAGCAGCTCGGAGTCGGGCAATGGCAACAGACGCGGGCGGGTGTTCTCTTCCAGCAACAGATCGCAGGTGAATTCATTGAGCCCGCTGGATTTGCGCAGCCAGGTACGGGTCTGCGGATGGCTGCGATCCCAGTGCAACCAAAGGCTTTCATGGGCCTGCAGCTGCAAATCGTCGAGCTCAGTCCGGGCTATCGAACGCGCACCACCCTTGCCATCCAGCACCAGGGCATGCACCAGCCCCCATTGCGCGTTTTCTTCCTCGAACATCCGCATCCCTTGTCGAAAACCTTATTCAGGCATTTTCAGCGGAGTCGGCGAAACGATCACGCCGTTGTTGTCCGCATAAATGTACTGGCCCGGGTGGAACGTCACGCCGGCGAAAGTCACCGGGACGTTGAGGTCGCCAATGCCGCGCTTGTCGGTTTTCATCGGATGGCTGGCCAGCGCCTGCACGCCGAGATCGGTCTGCGCAATGACGTCGACGTCACGGATGCAACCGTAGATCACCAGCCCTTCCCAGCCGTTCTGCGCGGCCTTGGCGGCGATCATGTCGCCCAGCAGGGCGCGGCGCAGCGAACCGCCGCCATCGACCACCAGCACTTTGCCTTTGCCGTTGAGTTCGGCCTGCTCCTTGACCAGCGAATTGTCTTCGAAGCATTTGATGGTCACGATTTCGCCACCGAAGGAATCCCGGCCGCCGAAATTGCTGAACATCGGTTCCAGCACCTGCACCAGTTCCGGGTAGGCGTCGCACAGGTCAGGCGTAAGGTAATGTTCCATCGAAAAACTCCTGTAACAAGGAAGACGATCAAGGATGCCGCATTCTGATGAGACGAGTTCCGGCGATCGCTGTTTACCTTAGTCCACGCCATGGTCGCTGAGCGAACCTGAACCGCGGCTGAAACGTTATCGCTAAACAGTCACGAAATATGACTGGAACCGCACAATGCGTCATATCTTAGCCGCAAGCCAGGCTGAACGGAACGCCCCTCACACTGCGGCGGCCAGATTCGCTGGCTGCTCAAGCAACGGTGTCTGCTGATCCTTCAACCAGCGCGCCACCAGCGGCCACACTTCAGCCTGCGCTGCTTTGCTCACCAGCATTTCGACATGGCCGAAATTATCCGAGAAGCCCTGCTCGCGGCCCAGATTGATGAACTGCTTGTGCTCGGAGCCGATCTGCTCGAACAGCTTGCGGCAGGCCCATGCCGGATCCTGATGATCGCCCGCTGCGGTCACGGCCAACACCGGCACCTGCACCTCGGCAAGTCCGGCCCACCAGTCCTTGTCCTTGTCGCCGAAGCGGCCGAACAAGCCGTACCAGCGCATGCTTTCGATGGCCAGGCCGATCGGCTCGTCTTCCGGGCCGCGTTTGAGGCGTGAGCCGGACAACTGCGCGAAACGCTTGAGAATAAAGCGCCCGCCCCACTCCACCGGTGGGATTTTCAACGGCCAGTAGGTGCGGCTGACCTGCGTGCCGAAAAACGCCGCCGAGGCCACGGCCGGTTCGCCGAGATATTCGCCACCGAGCGCCGCCGCCAGGGTAATGCCGCCGAGCGAATGGCCGATCCAGTGCGGGATCTGTCCGCTCTGCTCACGCACGAACGCGGCAATCGCCGGCAGATCGTAACGGGCATAATCGGCCACGCGGTTGCGCCGATAGTCTTCGTTGCGCTGGGACAGGCCGTGACCGCGCATTTCCGGAATCCACACGTCGAAGCCCAGCCGCGTCAGATACGCGCCGAGACCGAGGCCTTTTGGGGAAAACCAGAAGCGCCGATTGGAAAAGCTGCCGTGCAACAGAATCACCGGCACGCCGCGTGGCGCCGTGTCATCGGCCATGCCCAAACGGGTGACGGCGATTTCCACGGACCAGTCCGGGCTGTTGCCGGGTTTCAATCGATAGACGTCTTCGCTCAGATCGCCGCGCCGCTCGGCGCTGATCAGCGCGACAGGAAACAGGTTGCTGCTGCTTTGCATAATGCTCTTGCACAAAAAAGGGCGGCATCCGCTGGAGCCCGCCCTACTTCAATCTCAAGGCCCGCTCCCACATGGGGCGCGGGCCAATTACATACTGATCAAGCCTGGCCTTCGGCGAGGAAGAACCAGGTTTCCAGCACGGTGTCCGGGTTCAGCGACACGCTTTCGATGCCCTGTTCCATCAGCCACTTGGCCAGATCCGGGTGGTCCGAAGGACCCTGACCGCAGATGCCGATGTACTTGCCGGCCTTGTTGCAGGCCTGAATGGCGTTGGCCAACAGCTTCTTCACCGCCGGATTCCGCTCGTCGAACAGGTGCGCGATGATCCCGGAGTCACGGTCCAGACCCAAAGTCAGTTGGGTCAGGTCGTTGGAGCCGATCGAGAAACCGTCGAAGAATTCGAGGAATTCCTCGGCCAGAATCGCGTTCGATGGCAGTTCGCACATCATGATCACGCGCAGACCGTTCTCGCCGCGCTTCAAGCCGTTCTCGGCGAGCAGATCGACCACCTGGCTGGCTTCGCCCAGAGTACGGACGAACGGCACCATGATTTCCACGTTGGTCAGGCCCATCTCGTTACGCACGCGTTTCAATGCGCGGCATTCGAGCTCGAAGCAATCGCGGAACGATTCGCTGATGTAACGCGAAGCGCCACGGAAGCCCAGCATCGGGTTCTCTTCTTCCGGCTCGTAGAGCTTGCCGCCGATCAGGTTGGCGTATTCGTTGGACTTGAAGTCCGACAGACGCACGATGACTTTTTTCGGCGTGAACGCTGCAGCCAGGGTGCTGATGCCTTCCACCAGTTTGTCGACGTAGAAGTCGACCGGGTCGCTGTAACCGGCAATACGCTTGTCGACGCTATCCTTGATTTCCTGCGGCAGGCCGTCGTAGTTCAACAGCGCTTTCGGGTGCACGCCGATCATGCGGTTGATGATGAATTCCAGACGCGCCAGACCGACGCCGGCGTTCGGCAATTGGGCGAAGTCGAAGGCGCGATCCGGATTGCCGACGTTCATCATGATCTTGAACGGCAGCTCCGGCATGGCGTCGACGGAGTTCTTCTTGATGTCGAAGCCCAGTTCGCCTTCGAAGATGTAGCCGGTGTCGCCTTCGGCGCAGGATACGGTCACGCCCTGGCCATCCTTCAGCAGCTGGGTGGCGTTGCCGCAACCTACCACTGCCGGGATGCCCAGCTCACGGGCGATGATCGCCGCGTGGCAGGTACGCCCGCCACGGTTGGTGACGATGGCGCTGGCGCGCTTCATCACCGGTTCCCAGTCCGGGTCGGTCATGTCGGAAACCAGCACGTCGCCCGGCTGGACTTTGTCCATTTCCGAGACGTCTTTGATGATGCGTACTTTGCCGGCGCCGATGCGCTGGCCGATCGCCCGACCTTCCACCAGCACGGTGCCGGTTTCTTTCAGCAGGTAACGCTCCATGACGTTGGCCTGGGTGCGGCTTTTCACGGTTTCCGGACGCGCCTGCACGATGTACAGCTTGCCGTCGTCACCGTCCTTGGCCCACTCGATGTCCATCGGGCAGCCGTAGTGCTTCTCGATGATCATCGCCTGCTTGGCCAGCTCGCTGACTTCGGCGTCGGTCAGGCAGAAACGCGCGCGTTCGGCCTTGTCGACATCGACAGTCTTGACCGAACGACCGGCCTTGGCCTCGTCGCCATAGATCATCTTGATGGCTTTGCTGCCCAGGTTGCGGCGCAGGATCGCCGGACGACCGGCCTCCAGCGTGCCTTTGTGTACGTAGAACTCATCCGGGTTGACCGCGCCTTGCACGACGGTTTCGCCCAGGCCGTAAGCGCCGGTGATGAATACCACGTCACGGAAACCCGATTCGGTGTCGAGGGTGAACATCACGCCGGCGGTGCCGGTTTCCGAACGCACCATGCGCTGCACGCCAGCCGACAGGGCGACCAGTTTGTGGTCGAAGCCCTGGTGCACGCGGTAGGAAATCGCACGGTCGTTGAACAGCGAAGCGAACACCTCTTTGGCGGCGCGGATAACGTTTTCCACACCACGGATGTTCAGGAAGGTTTCCTGCTGACCGGCGAAGGACGCGTCCGGCAGGTCTTCGGCGGTGGCGGAAGAACGCACGGCCACGGCCACATCAGGATTGCCCGCCGACAGCGCGGCGAACGCGGTGCGGATCTCGGTGTTGAGCTTTTCAGGGAATTCGGCGTCCATGATCCATTGACGGATCTGCGCACCGGTCTTGGCCAGGGCATTGACGTCGTCGACGTCGAGCGCGTCGAGGGCCTTGTGGATCTGCTCGTTCAGGCCGCTCAGTTCGAGGAAGTCACGATAGGCCTGAGCCGTCGTGGCGAAGCCGCCGGGGACCGAAACACCGGCGCCTGCCAGGTTACTGATCATCTCGCCCAGGGATGCGTTCTTGCCCCCCACATGCTCAACATCGTGTTTGCCGAGCTTATCGAGGGAAACTACGTACTCTACCAAGGTGATCTCTCCACTAACTGTGTTGGAAAAGCTCAGAAACCGGCGGCCCGGGGGAGCCTTGGCCGGTTGTATGGCCTGGACCTGGAAAATAAGTGAGAATGCGGGCCAATGGCGGCCGGCAAATCGCGCCTATCATATCCAAGATTCGTTACTAGCTTAAGGCCCAAGGTGCAAATGAAACGATCTGCTTTCTTCATCTCCGATGGCACCGGCATTACCGCCGAAACCCTGGGTCAAAGCCTGTTGGCGCAGTTCGAAAACATTACCTTCAGCAAATTCACGCGGCCCTACATCGACAGCGTGGAAAAAGCGCGGGCCATGGTACAACAAATCAACAAAGCCGCTGAAACCGACGGCTTTCGCCCGATCATCTTCGACACCATCGTCAATCAGGACATTCGTGAGATTCTCGCAACGTCCAATGGTTTCATGATCGACATTTTCTCGACCTTCCTCGCGCCGCTCGAACAGGAGCTCACCGAGCATTCTTCCTACACCGTGGGCAAGTCCCATTCCATCGGGCACAACTCCAATTACATGGAGCGCATCGAGGCGGTGAACTTCGCCCTCGACAACGATGACGGCGCGCGCACCCACTATTACGACAAAGCCGACCTGATACTAGTGGGCGTGTCGCGATGCGGCAAAACGCCGACGTGTCTGTACATGGCCATGCAGTTCGGCATCCGCGCGGCCAACTATCCGCTGACCGAAGACGACATGGAGCGCCTGACCCTGCCGACGGCCCTGCGCGCGCATCAGCACAAGCTGTTCGGCCTGACCATCGACCCCGACCGCCTGACCGCGATCCGCAATGAGCGTAAGCCCAACAGCCGCTACTCGAGCTACGCCCAGTGCGAATTCGAAGTGCGCGAAGTGGAAAACCTGTTCCGCCGCGAGAACATTCCGCACATCAATTCCACGCATTTCTCGGTGGAAGAGATTTCGGCGAAGATTCTCGTGGAGAAAGGCGTTGAGCGGCGGTTCAAGTAGGTTTGCGGTGCCTGATCTGACGCTATCGCGGGCAAGCCCGCTCCCACAGGTTCTGAAGGCGTTCACAATTTCTGTGTTCATCACAATTCCCTGTGGGAGCGGGCTTGCTCGCGAAGAACGATAACGCGGTCTGTCAGAGCACAAACAGATCGATGAATCGATTCACCGCTGTGGCTTCCAGCCGCGCCTGATCCTCACAGAGCGCAAATATCTCAGCGCAACGCTGGCCGGCAAACCGCGTGGTCAGGTTGGCCTTGAACTTGTCCTCCAGCAACGGAATGCCCTCGGCGCGGCGGCGGCGATGGCCGATCGGGTACTCCACCACGACGTTGTCGGTGCTGCTGCCATCCTTGAAAAACACCTGCACGGCGTTGGCAATCGAGCGTTTGTCGGGCTCAAGGTATTCGCGGCTGAAACGCGGTTCTTCGACAATCACCATTTTTTCCCGCAGCACGTCGATGATCGGATGCGCCTTGTGGAAGTCGTCTTCGTAGTGCTCAGCCACCAGATTGCCGAATGCCAGCGGCACGGCGGTCATGTATTGCAGGCAATGATCGCGGTCGGCGGCGTTGGCGAGCGGGCCGACCTTGGAAATGATGCGGATCGCCGATTCATGGGTGGTGATGACGATGCGGTCGATCTCATGCAGGCGATTGCGAACCAGCGGATGCAAGGTCACCGCCGCCTCGCACGCCGTCTGCGCATGGAATTCGGCGGGGAAACTGATCTTGAACAGCACGTTTTCCATCACGTAACTGCCGAACGGCCGGGAAAAGCTGAAAGCGCGCTTGTCCTCGGGCTTGAGCGCCAGATCGTTGTTGGTGTGGCTGAACGATACGTCGTAGAAGCCCCACTGCTTCGCGCTCAACACACCGGGAATGCCCATCTCGCCGCGCATGGCGATGTCGGCCAGACGCACGCCACGACTCGCCGCATCCCCCGCCGCCCAGGATTTGCGCGAGCCGGCGTTCGGCGCATGCCGATAAGTGCGCAGTGCCTGACCGTCGGCGAAGGCGTGGGACAGTGCCGACAACAGCTGCTCGCGATTGGCGCCCATCAGTCGGGCGCTGACGGCAGTTGAAGCGACTTTCACCAGAATGACGTGATCCAGTCCTACGCGGTTAAAGGAGTTTTCCAGGGCGATCACGCCTTGAATCTCGTGGGCCATGATCATTGCTTCCAGCACATCGCGGACCGTCAGCGGCGCCTCACCGTTGGCGATGCGTTTCTGTGACAGGTGATCAGCAACGGCGAGGATGGCACCGAGGTTGTCCGATGGATGCCCCCATTCGGCGGCGAGCCAAGTGTCGTTGTAGTCGAGCCAGCGGACAACGCAGCCGATATCCCAAGCGGCTTTGACCGGATCGAGGCGATAAGGGGTACCTGGCACTCGTGCACCGAACGGTACAACCGTGCCATCGACGATCGGGCCGAGGTGTTTCGTGCATTCGGGAAAACGCAGGGCCAGCAGACCACAGCCCAGCGTGTCGATCAGGCAATTGCGCGCGGTGTTCAGCGCTTCGGCGGATTCGGGCTTGAAGGTGAGGACGTAGTCGGCGATGTCCTGCAGGACTGCGTCGTAATCGGGGCGGTTGTTCAGGTCGACGTTGGCGCTCATGTTCGATTCACTCCTGTAGGAGCTGCCGAAGGCTGCGATCTTTTGATTTTGTTTTTCGCGATCAAGATCAAAAGATCGCAGCCTTCGGCAGCTCCTACCTGGTTTTGTGTTAAGTCAGAAAGAATCGCCGGGCACGCAGACGTAACCTTCCATTAGCACCCGCGCACTGCGGCTCATGATGGCTTTCTTCACCACCCACTCGCCATTCTCCAGCGTCGCCTCAGCGCCCACGCGCAACGTCCCGGACGGATGGCCGAAACGCACCGCATTGCGCTCAACCCCACCAGCAGCAAGATTGACCAACGTCCCGGAAATCGCTGCCGCCGTGCCGATCGCCACCGCTGCCGTGCCCATCATCGCGTGATGCAGCTTGCCCATCGACAACGCGCGCACCAGCAGGTCCACATCACCAGCAGCGATCGCTTTACCACTCGACGCTACGTAATCCGCAGGCTTGGCGACGAATGCGACTTTCGGCGTGTGTTGCCGCTTGGCGGCTTCTTCCAGATTGGCGATCAGGCCCATGCGCAACGCACCGTAAGCACGAATCGTCTCGAACATCAGCAACGCTTGCGGATCGCCGTTGATCGCGCCTTGCAGTTCGGTGCCGGTGTAGCCGATATCTTCGGCGTTGACGAAAATCGTCGGGATCCCCGCGTTGATCATGGTCGCCTTGAACGTGCCGACACCCGGAACCTCGAGCTCATCGACCAGATTGCCGGTGGGGAACATCGAGCCACCGCCGCCCTCTTCTTCCGCCGCCGGATCCATGAATTCGACCTGCACTTCGGCCGCCGGAAAGGTCACGCCATCGAGCTCGAAATCACCGGTTTCCTGCACTTCGCCGTTGGTGATCGGCACGTGGGCGATGATGGTCTTACCGATGTTGGCCTGCCACACGCGCACCACCGCCACGCCGTTGTGCGGAATGCGGCTGGCGTCGACCAGACCGTTGCTGATGGCGAACGAACCGACCGCCGCCGAGAGGTTGCCGCAGTTGCCGCTCCAGTCGACGAACGGCTTGTCGATCGACACTTGGCCGAACAGGTAATCGACGTCGTGATCGGCGCGGGTGCTTTTCGACAGGATCACGGTTTTGCTGGTGCTCGACGTCGCGCCGCCCATGCCGTCGATCTGCTTGTCGTAGGGATCGGGGCTGCCGATCACTCGCAGCAACAAAGCGTCGCGCGCCGGGCCTGGAACCTGCGCTGCTTCGGGCAGATCGGTGAGGCTGAAGAACACGCCTTTGCTGGTGCCGCCGCGCATGTAGGTGGCAGCGATTCTGATTTGTGGTGCGTGAGCCATGGTGCTCCTTACCGAAGGCATGGGACTTGAAATCCCATGCCCACACGTTGATTTAAACGGCGACCGCCGAGCCTTCGAGGAAGTCCTGAGCAAAGCGCTGCAACACGCCGCCGGCCTCGTAGATCGACACTTCTTCAGCGGTATCGAGACGGCAGGTCACCGGCACTTCGACGCGCTCGCCGTTCTTGCGATTGATCACCAGCGTCAGATCCGCGCGGGGTTTGCGTTCGCCGATCACGTCGTAGGTTTCGCTGCCGTCGATGGCCAGGGTGTGGCGGTTGGTGCCGGGTTTGAATTCCAGCGGCAACACGCCCATGCCCACCAGGTTGGTGCGGTGAATGCGCTCGAAACCTTCAGCGGCAATCGCCTCGACACCGGCCAGGCGCACGCCTTTCGCCGCCCAGTCACGGGACGAACCCTGACCGTAGTCAGCGCCAGCGATGATGATCAGCGGCTGCTTGCGTTGCATGTAGGTTTCGATGGCTTCCCACATGCGCATGACCTGGCCTTCCGGCTCGACACGCGCCAGCGAACCCTGCTTGACCTTGCCGTTTTCCACGACCATTTCGTTGAACAGTTTCGGGTTGGCGAAGGTCGCGCGCTGGGCCGTCAGGTGGTCGCCACGGTGAGTGGCGTAGGAGTTGAAGTCCTCTTCCGGCAGGCCCATTTTCGCCAGGTATTCGCCGGCGGCGCTGTCTAGCATGATCGCGTTCGATGGCGACAGGTGATCAGTGGTGATGTTGTCCGGCAGCACCGCCAGCGGGCGCATGCCCTTCAGCGGACGGGCGCCGGCCAGCGCGCCTTCCCAGTACGGCGGACGGCGGATGTAGGTGCTCATCTCGCGCCAGTCGTACAGCGGCGCGACTTTCGGCCCGGTGTCTTCATGCACGGCGAACATCGGAATGTAGACCTGACGGAACTGCTCAGGCTTGACCGACGACTTCACCACCGCATCGATTTCTTCGTCGCTCGGCCAGATGTCTTTCAGGAGGATTTCCCGGCCATCGACCACGCCCAGCACATCCTTCTCGATATCGAAACGGATGGTCCCGGCGATCGCGTAGGCAACCACCAGCGGCGGCGAGGCGAGGAATGCCTGTTTGGCGTACGGGTGAATGCGGCCGTCGAAGTTGCGGTTGCCGGAAAGCACTGCGGTCGCGTACAGATCGCGGTCGATGATCTCTTGCTGGATCAGCGGATCGAGGGCGCCGGACATGCCGTTGCAAGTGGTGCAGGCAAATGCCACAACGCCGAAACCGAGCTGTTCCAGCTCAGTCGTCAGCCCCGCTTCATCGAGGTACAGCGCCACGGTTTTCGAGCCCGGCGCCAGCGAGGATTTGACCCACGGCTTGCGCGTCAGGCCGAGCTTGTTGGCATTGCGCGCCAACAGGCCAGCGGCGATGACGTTGCGCGGGTTGCTGGTGTTGGTGCAACTGGTGATGGCGGCGATGATCACCGCGCCGTCGGGCATTTGCCCCGGCACGTCATCCCACTGGCCGGAGATGCCTTTGGCCGCCAGATCCGATACCGCAACGCGGGCGTGCGGGTTGCTCGGGCCGGCCATGTTGCGCACCACCGAGGACAGATCGAAAGTCAGGCCGCGCTCGTATTGCGCGCCTTTCAAGCTATCAGCCCACAGGCCGGTCAACTTGGCGTATTGCTCGACCAATTGAACCTGCTGGTCTTCACGACCGGTCAGTTTCAGGTAATCGATGGTCTGCTGATCGATGTAGAACATCGCCGCCGTGGCGCCGTATTCCGGGGCCATGTTGGAAATGGTCGCGCGGTCGCCGAGGGTCAGCGCCGCCGCGCCTTCGCCGAAGAACTCCAGCCAGGCACCAACGACTTTCTGCTTGCGCAGGTATTCGGTCAGGGCCAGGACCATGTCGGTGGCGGTGATGCCCGGTTGCAGCTTGCCCGTCAGTTCGACGCCAACGCTTTCCGGCAGACGCATCCACGACGCACGGCCGAGCATCACGCTCTCGGCTTCAAGGCCGCCGACGCCGATGGCAATCACACCCAGCGCATCGACGTGCGGGGTGTGGCTGTCGGTGCCGACGCAAGTGTCGGGGAACGCCACGCCTTCGCGCACCTGAATCACTGGCGACATTTTCTCCAGGTTGATCTGGTGCATGATGCCGTTGCCCGGCGGGATCACATCGACGTTCTTGAAGGCCTTTTTGGTCCAGTTGATGAAGTGGAAGCGGTCTTCGTTGCGGCGATCTTCGATGGCGCGGTTCTTCTCGAAGGCCTGGGCATCGAAACCGCCCGCCTCGACGGCCAGCGAGTGGTCGACGATCAGTTGCGTCGGCACCACCGGGTTGACCTGCGCCGGGTCACCACCCTGCAAAGCGATGGCGTCACGCAGACCGGCGAGGTCGACCAGCGCGGTCTGGCCGAGAATGTCATGGCAGACCACCCGCGCCGGGAACCACGGGAAATCGAGGTCGCGCTTGCGTTCGATCAGTTGCTTGAGCGAGTCGGTGAGCGTGGCCGGGTCGCAGCGACGCACAAGGTTTTCCGCCAGCACGCGGGAAGTGTACGGCAGGGTGTCGTAGCTGCCAGGCGCAATCGCCTCGACCGCCGCGCGGGTGTCGAAGTAATCCAGCGGCGTGCCGGGCAGGTTCTTGCGGAATTCTGTGTTCATCGGGTCAGGACTCGGGTCACGGTGGTTGCAAAGGGTGGGCGTTACACCGACCTTGAAATTCACCCCGAACCCTGTAGGAGCTGGCTTGCCAGCGATAGCGGTGGGTCAGTCGACATCAATGTTGAATGTGACTCAGTCATCGCTGGCAAGCCAGCTCCCACAGGGTCTTCGGTGAATCTCGGATCAGCGCTTGGCCCTCACCATTCAGCGACGTTCGATTGGCACGAACTTGCGCTGTTCGACGCCCGTGTACTCGGCGCTTGGGCGGATGATGCGGTTGTTGGCGCGTTGTTCGAACACGTGCGCGGCCCAGCCGGTCAGGCGCGAGCAGACGAAGATCGGCGTGAACAGCTTGGTCGGGATGCCCATGAAGTGGTACGCCGAGGCGTGATAGAAGTCGGCATTCGGGAACAGTTTCTTCTGCTCCCACATGGTCTTGTCGATGGCTTCCGAGACAGGGAACAACACCTTGTCGCCGACCTCGTCCGCGAGTTTTTTCGACCAGCCCTTGATCACCTCGTTGCGCGGGTCGCTGTCCTTATAGATCGCGTGGCCGAAACCCATGATCTTGTCCTTGCGCTCGAGCATGCCGAGGGTGCCTTTGATCGCCTCTTCCGGCGACGAGAAGCGCTCGATCATTTCCATCGCCGCTTCGTTGGCGCCGCCGTGCAACGGGCCACGCAGCGAACCGATCGCCGCCGTCACGCACGAGTACAGGTCCGACAAAGTCGAAGCGCAAACCCGTGCGGTAAAGGTCGAGGCGTTGAATTCGTGTTCGGCGTAGAGGATCAGCGACACGTTCATCACTTTGACGTGCAGTTCGCTTGGCTTCTTGCCGTGCAGCAAGTGCAGGAAGTGGCCACCGATGGTTGGCTCGTCGCTGACGCAGTCGATGCGCTTGCCGTCGTGGCTGAAGCGATACCAGTAGCACATGATCGCCGGGAACGCGGCGAGCAGACGGTCGGTCTTGTCGCGCTGTTCGGCGAAGTCTTTCTCCGGTTCGATGTTGCCGAGGAATGAGCAACCGGTGCGCATGACGTCCATCGGGTGGGCGTCGGCAGGAATGCGTTCAAGCACTTCTTTAAGCGCCTGCGGCAGGTCGCGCAGCTTGCTCAGTTTGCTTTGATAGTCGGCCAGTTGCGCTTTGGTCGGCAGTTCGCCGTACAGCAGCAGATAGGCGACTTCTTCAAATTGCGCATCGGCGGCCAGTTCACGCACGTCGTAGCCGCGATAGGTCAGCCCGGCTCCGGCCTGGCCCACGGTGGACAGTGCGGTTTGCCCGGCTACCTGGCCACGGAGCCCGGCGCCACTGAGTACTTTTGCTTCGGCCATTGTTGTCTCCAATCTTGAATTTGTTAGGGAGTGCGGGAAAAAGATCGCAGCCTCGTTGCACTCGTCAGCTCCTACAGGGGAATGCGGTTCATGTAGGAGCTGCCGCAGGCTGCGATCTTTTGATCTTCATTTTTTCGCAGCAAACAACGCATCGAGCTTCTGCTCGAACGTGTGGTAATCGATACGATCGTAGAGCTCCATGCGAGTCTGCATGGTGTCGATGACATTCTGTTGCGTGCCATCGCGGCGGATCGCGGTGTAGACGTTTTCCGCTGCCTTGTTCATCGCACGGAACGCCGACAACGGGTAAAGCACCAGCGAGACGTCGGCGCCAGCCAGTTGTTCGGTGGTGTACAGCGGCGTTGCGCCGAACTCAGTGATGTTGGCCAGGATCGGTGCTTTCACACGGTTGGCGAACAGCTTGTACATGTCCAGCTCGGTAATCGCCTCAGGGAAAATCATGTCAGCGCCGGCCTCGATGCACGCCGCCGCACGATCGAGTGCCGATTCCAGACCTTCCACCGCCAGCGCATCGGTACGCGCCATGATCACGAAGCTGTCGTCGGTACGGGCATCGACGGCGGCTTTGATGCGATCGACCATTTCCTGCTGGCTGACAATTTCTTTATTGGGGCGATGGCCGCAGCGCTTGGCGCCAACCTGGTCCTCGATGTGAATCGCCGCCGCGCCGAACTTGATCATCGACTTGACCGTGCGCGCGACATTGAAGGCCGACGAGCCAAAACCGGTGTCAACATCCACCAGCAGCGGCAGGTCACAAACATCGGTGATGCGGCGCACGTCGGTGAGCACGTCGTCCAGCCCGGTGATGCCCAGGTCCGGCACGCCCAGCGAGCCTGCGGCCACGCCGCCGCCGGACAGGTAGATCGCCTTGAAACCGGCGCGCTTGGCCAGCAGCGCGTGGTTGGCGTTGATCGCGCCGACCACTTGCAAAGGATGCTCGCTGGCGACCGCATCGCGGAAGCGCTGGCCCGGCGTGTTCAGGTTGGAAGTCATGCATCACCTCGTTCAGTGGCTGTCTTGTTGTGGGCGCCGTCCTCGTAGTGACGGGCGATGTTGCGTTTCGAGGCGCCGATGTGGCGGCGCATCAACAATTCCGCGAGCTCGCCGTCACGGTCGGCGATGGCATCGAGAATGCGGTGGTGTTCGGCGAAAGCCTGGTGCGGGCGATTCGGCGTGGTGGAAAACTGGATGCGGTACATGCGCACCAGTTGATACAGCTCGCCGCAGAGCATCTGCGTCAGCGTGCGATTGCCGCTGCCCTGGATGATCCGGTAATGAAAGTCGAAATCGCCTTCCTGCTGGTAGTAACCGACGCCGGCCTGAAACGCCGCATCGCGCTCGTGGGTTTCCAGCACCCGGCGCAGTTCGTCGATTTCCTCGACGCTCATGCGCTCGGCGGCGAGGCGGCAGGCCATGCCTTCGAGGGATTCACGGATTTCGTAGAGTTCGATCAATTCGGCATGGCTGAGCGAAACCACCCGCGCACCGACGTGCGGCACACGCACCAGCAGGCGCTGGCCTTCCAGACGATGGATCGCCTCACGCAGCGGCCCCCGACTGATGCCATAAGTACGCGCCAGTTCCGGCTCGGAGATCTTGCTGCCCGGGGCGATTTCGCCTTTGACGATAGCGGCCTGGATGCGGCGGAAGACGTTTTCCGACAGCGTCTCGGAATCGTCGCCGCTGATGACCGGGGGATCGAGTTGATCCAGCATGATTGTCGACACCTTTAAATCCAATTCGGCAAAAACTAGCCAATAAGACCGCATCAGTCAAAGGATAAATAGGCATTGTCGACAATCGTCTAATAACCGCAGCCAATCGATCGTCTATTAATGTGGGAGCGAGCCTGCTCGCGAAGGCGGCGGGTCAGTCGGCTACTGCATCGAATGACACAGCGC
>NZ_WBRZ01000512.1:0-1022 GCF_008923895.1 Pseudomonas sp. GXM4 | reverse complement strand
TGCAATGTGTCAGTCGACCCATACTTATCTGACCCAACGCCTTCGCGAGCAGGCTCGCTCCCACAGGGGTTATGCGGCGCCCGGGGATTTGCGGATGCCCAACCGACTGATCCACACAGCCGCCAGAATCACACCCCCGCCAAGGAACAATCTCCCCAGTTCCTCATGCTGATTCCAGATCAGCAGATTCAACAGCAGCCCCACCGGCACATGCAGGTTGTTCATCACCGCCAGGGTACCGCCGTTGACCATGCACGCGCCCTTGTTCCACCAGTACAGACCCAATGCGGTCGAGACCAGACCGAGAAACAGCAACACGCCCCATTGCAGCGGCGCTTCCGGCAGGAAGTTCGATTTGCCGAACAACAGGAACGCAGGCAGCACAACCATTAACGCGCCGAGGTAGAAGTAACCGAAGCGGCGGTAATGCGGCAGATCACTCGGATGCTTCGCCACCAGATGCTTGTACAGGACCTGCCCGGCGGCGTAGGTGAAGTTGGCCAGTTGCAGCAGCAGGAAGCCCATAAAGAAGTCGGGACTGATGCTGTCGAAGCGAATCACCGCCGCACCGCCGACCGCCACCAGCGCAGCAATCAATGCCCACGGATTAAAGCGGCGGTTCAGCGCGTCTTCGATCAACGTCACATGCAGCGGTGTAAGAATGGTGAACAGCAAAACCTCCGGCACGGTCAGCACGCGGAAGCTCAGGTACAGGCAGACGTAAGTTACCCCGAACTGCAACGCGCCGATCAGCAACATGCCACGCATGAACGCCGGCTCCACCGAACGCCAGCGCGTCAACGGAATAAACACCAATCCGGCCAGCACCACACGCACCAGCACCGCGAAGTAGCTGTCAACATGCCCGGCCAGGTATTCGCCGATCAGACTGAAAGAAAATGCCTGGATCAGCGTCACAAAAAGTAGATAGCCCATGTTCGCCTCGAAATCGAATGGCGGCGACGATAGCGGTTTTTGCGCCAGACCGCGAACCCTCGAACAACACAAATCCCTGTGGGAGC
>NZ_WBRZ01000511.1:0-1024 GCF_008923895.1 Pseudomonas sp. GXM4 | reverse complement strand
CGGCCCTGGCACAACCCCTGTGAGCACTGAAGATTCCTGTGGGAGCGAGCCTGCTCGCGAAAGCGACCTCACAGCCAACACCTGCTTCCCGACGCTACCGTGCTGTTGCCAATTTTTGCCTTTTAAACGCCGCTGTTTAAAAGACACCTCCAGACACGCCTTCCAGGCTACAAATTCTTGCGCCATTGCCTACAGCTACGCCAGAATCCGCCGGCTTGTACGCCTAGGGGGCGGATTCTATTGTGGTGCGGTCGCTGACGAATCAGCGATCGGGTCTCGCAGCCCGTCGATCTCTGGACGCACAACACCCGCTGTGTTTATGGCGGCTGTACGTGGGAGACCTTCGGGTCTGCCGGTTCTAGAGTCCCGGTCTGCGACCCGCGTACAGCTGCCACCAACCATTTCGTATCGCAGCGAAAGTTGGCAGCTCCGTCGACTCTAGGAGCTTCACCCATGATCAAACCAACACCCAACCCACCCGAATCCGACCCCACCTCCCCCTACGAATCCCTCGACTCAAAAAAACTTCACCAAGCCGCCGACCGCGCCCTCGACCACTACCTCTGCCCACCCGGCTCGACCCCACCGCCGTTCAGCCCCCGCGCCATGTACGCGGTCACTGCCGACACCAAAAACGAAGACCTGCTGGCCAACGCCTGCGAAACCCTCGCCTCAGCGAAAACCATCGCCCAGGAATTCGCCGGGCTGGTAAAGCCATCGCAGCGGCGGACGCTGATGGGGATTGCGCAGTTGATCATGCTCGGAGAATTGGCGGTGAATCGGGTGCTGGATAATCTGGAATTGCCGCAGTGAGGCAGAAAAGCTGAGCTGTTGGCTGTCCATTCTGGCCCCTTCGCGAGCAGGCTCGCTCCCACAGTTTGACCGCATTCCAAACGCGGAGCGGGCCGGTTCGCGACGACGACCGCTCGTCGGATACCACGGCGCACCTGTCAACTCTGACAGGTGCGCAATCCCGCCAACGCGCGTTAACTCACTCCGTCACCTTTCCGTCGGAGTCGATGCC
>NZ_WBRZ01000510.1:0-1127 GCF_008923895.1 Pseudomonas sp. GXM4 | reverse complement strand
CAAAGTGCGGTAAATCAAGGCCTTCTATCCGTTGTGGCAAATGTTCCGGTTCCCGAAAGGTTACAAGTGTTTCCTACGTTCCGTTCCAGGAATGGCGGGCCGGGAGGCTCTATTTGGCTATGGAATGGAAGCGAAGCACTTCGGCTGGAGAGGGAGATTAGCTCGGAAGAGCTGAAGCATTCCACAAGAGGAATTATCAGTGCACCATTGCTTGTTGAGCGTATTGAAAATAATTACAGAGCCGAGACCCATGAGGTTTGGTGAGTTGTAGAAGTTTCAACTTGATCTGACACTTTCGACACCGGCCTTGCGCCGGTGTTTTTGCACCCTATCTGCATCCGTTTTGCCGCCTTCTTGCATCCTATTTGCATCCGTTCTGCAGTTAAGTTGCATCCCTTTTGCACCCACCCTGACGACCTACGGTCTAGCTGCTCAATACGCCCTTTTTGAGCATGATTTTTCGCCCCTTAACAGGAGCAAAATCTCAATACACAACACGCAGCTCTTGCGAGGTGGATATTTTCTATATGTATCAATTAGTTGTCCGGTTTATGTCTTCTAGGTGCTGCTACACACTTGTAATACGAAATGCAGGTTTCACCCGATAAACACTGACGTATGGCGTATAGCTTTTGCTATACGCAGCAGCGAAGTATGGGGGGCCGGTTTACTCTTTCAGATCGGCCCTTTTTTTTGATTACGCATTGGGTGGTCGGCTGCTGTTATCCGCCCCCATGACTTTTGATGCCTGGTACTTAAGAATCATCCCGTCGAGCAGTGCCTTGATCACTGATTTCTCGGCTTCGGGCATATGGCTGACGGCCTCAAAGCGGAGGCGCAAGTCGTCGGACGGCCCGCGTTCTCCTTCAGCGAATACCAAATCATCCAAACTGACGTGCAGAGCCTGAGCAAGCCGAATTAGGGCTTCTAAGGTTGGTTGCGCCGTCCCTGCCTCATAACGCCGAATCTGATTAACGTGCACTGACGGGATAAACGGGGACAGACCTTTCAATTGGAGTCAAGCGTAAAAGGCGGCGGCGACCTGAGGCTCGATGCCGGTCGCGACATCAACGTCATCGCCAGCACCGCCGGGGTAAATGGGGACAGACCACGTTTAGAAGGCACTC
>NZ_WBRZ01000051.1:0-24689 GCF_008923895.1 Pseudomonas sp. GXM4 | reverse complement strand
GACCACACCAGCTATTGCCCGTACAAGGGCGACGCCAACTATTTCAGCCTGCAAGTGCCCGGACATGAGGTTGCCAACGCTGTGTGGACGTACGAAAACCCGAAGGTCTCCGTCGCACCGATCCGCGACTACGTGGCGTTTTATCCGGACCAGGTGAAATTCGAAGTGATCAAGGCGGACGCCTGAGCAAAAAAATGGCGAGAGAATCGCTTCCCTCGCCATGGTGTCAGCGGGTTTTTCAGTTCTTGTCCAGATCGATATTCTTCGTCTCACGCAGACAGATCATCCCCACCACCAGGCTCACCCCGGTGATCAGCACCGGATACCACAGCCCATAGAAAATATCCCCGGTGTACACCACCAGCGCAAATGACACGGTGGGCAGGAAGCCGCCAAACCAGCCGTTGCCGATGTGGTAGGGCAGCGACATCGAGGTGTAGCGAATGCGCGTCGGGAACAGTTCGACCATCAACGCGGCCAGCGGGCCGTAGCACATGGCCGAGATGATGATCAGGGCGACGATCAGGGCGACGATCATCGGTTTGTTGATCTGCTGCATATCGGCTTGTTGCGGGTAGCCGGCGAGGGTGATCGCGCCGCGCAGTGCCGCCTCATCGAAACCATCCAGCTTCACGTCGCCGACACTTACTTGCACGGCGCTGCCCGCAGGCGCAGCAACGCTGGAGTATGGCAGGCCTTGTTTGACCAGGAAGGTTTTGACCTTGTCGCACGGACTATCGAATTTGGCCTTGCCCACCGGATCGAACTGGAAGGTGCAAGTGGCGGGGTCGGCGAGGACAGTGATCGGCGCCTGACGGCTGGCCTGATCGATTGCCGGGTTGGCGTAATGGGCCAGGGATTTGAAGATCGGGAAGTACAGCGCGGTGGCCAGCAGCAGGCCGAGCATCAGCACCGGTTTGCGTCCGACCTTGTCCGAGAGCCAGCCGAAAAAGATAAAGAACGGCGCGCCGATCACCACGCTGATGATCAGCAGACTGTTGGCCACCGCCGGGTCCATTTTCAGGAACTGGGTGAGGAAGAACAGCACATAGAACTGCGCAGCGTAAAAGGTCACCGCTTGCCCGGCGTTGATGCTGAACAGGGCGATCAGCACGACTTTGAGGTTTTCCCATTTGCCGAAGGATTCGCGGATCGGTGCCTTCGAGGTTTTGCCTTCTTCCTTCATTTTCAGATAGGCCGGCGACTCGTGCAGGCTCAGGCGAATCCAGGTGGAGATGCCCAGCAGGACGATCGACAGCAGGAACGGAATGCGCCAGCCCCAGACTTCAAACTGGTCGCCGGTGAAGTAGCGGCAACCGAGCACTACCAGCAGAGAGAGCAGCAAGCCGAGGGTCGCGGTGGATTGAATCCAACTGGTGTGGAAGCCGCGTTTGCCGATGGGCGCGTGCTCGGCCACGTAGGTCGCCGCACCACCGTATTCGCCACCGAGCGCCAGGCCCTGAAGCATGCGCAGCACCACCAGAATGATCGGCGCGGCGATGCCGATGCTGGCGTAGGTCGGCAGCAGGCCGACGCAGAACGTCGCCACGCCCATCAGAATGATCGTCGCCAGAAAGGTGTATTTGCGTCCGATCATGTCACCCAGACGGCCGAATACCAGCGCACCGAACGGCCGAACGATGAAGCCGGCGGCGAACGCCATGAGCGCAAAGATGAATGCCGTGGTGTCGTTGACCCCGGCAAAAAACTGCTTGCTGATCACCGCCGCGAGGGCGCCGTAGAGGAAGAAGTCATACCACTCGAACACCGTCCCGAGTGATGAAGCGAAGATGACTTTCTGCGTGGCGTTGCTGGTCTCGGCGCTGCCCGCAGCGTCCAGCGGCTGAACGTGTTCTGACATATCGGTATCCCTCACAGTGATTGTTTTTGTTGTTCCACTGGTGTTGCGTGTCCGGTAATGCGCGATGCCTGAGTCTGGTGATGATTCCTGTGGGAGCGAGCCTGCTCGCGAAAGCTTTTTGTCAGTCAACTTCTAGGCTGAGTGAGCTACCGCATTCGCGAGCAGGCTCGCTCCCACAGGGGAGATATCTGCAGATCTGGACAAAATCAGTTGTGCCGCCTTCTCGGCAATCATCAGCGTAGGCGAACAGGTATTGCCCGAGGTAATTCTTGGCATGATCGACGCATCGGCAACGCGCAGACCCGGCACGCCATGCACGCGCAATTGCGCATCGACCACCGCGTCACCGTCGTTGCCCATGCGGCAGGTGCCGACCGGATGGAAAATCGTCGTGCCGATTTTCGCCGCCGCTTCATGCAATTGTTCTTCGCTTTGCAAGCTGTCGCCGGGCAGGTATTCGACCGGTTTGAACGCTTGCAGGGCAGGGGCGCTGGCGATGCGCCGGGTCAGGCGAATCGCATCGGCGGCGACGCGCAGATCTTCTGGATGGCTGAGGTAATTGGGCTGAATCAGCGGCGCCGCTTGCGGATCGGCGGAGCGAATCTCGATGCGCCCACGGCTCTGCGGGCGCAGGTCGCACACCGAGGCGGTGAACGCCGGGAAGCTGTGCAGCGGCTCGCCAAAGCGCTCCAGCGACAGCGGTTGCACGTGATATTGCAGGTTCGCCGAAGTTTGCTCGGGACCGGAGCGGGCGAATGCGCCCAACTGACTCGGCGCCATCGACAGCGGCCCGCTGCGGTCGTACAGATAACGCAGGCCCATGCCCATCTTGCCCCACACGCTGCCGGCGATCTGGTTCAGGGTGCGGGCGTTTTCCAGCTTGTAGATCAGGCGCAGTTGCAGGTGATCCTGCAGATTGCCGCCGACGCCCGGCAGCTCATGAATCACGCCGATGCCTAAGCGTTCGAGCAGCGGCCGCGGACCGATGCCGGAGCGCTGCAGAATGCTCGGCGAGCCGACCGAGCCGGCGCACAAAACAATCTCCTTGCGCGCCTTGAACTGTCTGGTCTGGCCTTCATGCTGCGCGCTGACTTTCGCCGCGCGGCCGTCCTCCAGCAACACACGATCAACCTCGACGCCGGTCAGCACGGTCAGGTTCGCCCGGCTGCGCAGCGGTTTCAAAAAGGCCTTGGCCGCGTTCCAGCGCACCCCGGCTTTCTGGTTGACCTGAAAGTAGCCGCAGCCCTCGTTGTCGCCCTGGTTGAAGTCATTGATGCTGGCGATGCCGCTTTGCTCGGCAGCGCTGCGAAAGGCATCCAGAATCGGCCACGACAGGCGCTGCTGTTCGACTCGCCATTCACCCTGATCACCATGAAATTCAGCGCCGCCGGCAAAGTGATTTTCGCTCTGTTTGAACAGCGGCAGCACGTCTTTCCAGGCCCAGCCCGGATTGCCCGCTGCCGCCCAGCCGTCATAGTCGCCGGCCTGGCCGCGCATGTAGATCATGCCGTTGATCGACGAACAGCCGCCCAGCACCTTGCCGCGCGGATAACTCAGCGCGCGGCCATTGAGGCCGGGTTGTTGTTCGGTTTTGAAGCACCAATCAGTGCGCGGGTTACCGATGCAGAACAGGTAACCCACAGGAATATGAATCCAGGCGTAGTTGTCGCGTCCGCCGGCTTCGAGCAGCAACACCCGTTGCTGGGGATCCGCAGAGAGCCGGTTGGCCAGCAAGCAACCGGCGGGGCCGGCGCCGACCACGATGTAGTCGAATTCATCCAGGGACGTCTGCATGCCCTGACCTCGCTTTTTGTTTTTATTGTCGGACACTCTAGTTGTTAGCTTTCGTTAAAAGAATGTTAGTTTTTGCGCAGCCGCTGTGCGTTTTCAAACAGCGTACAACGACGATAGCCGACAAGGACCCGCCATGTTCGACTGGAACGACCTGCGCTTTTTTCTCGAGCTGCAACGCAGCGGCCGCCTGCTCACCGCCGCGCGCCGGCTCAACACCACCCACGCGACAGTGGCGCGGCATATTGAATCGATCGAGAAAAGCCTCGGCACGGCGCTGTTCGTCCAGCACGCCCAGGGCTATGAAATGACCCCGGCGGGAGAGGCCTTGCTCAAGCACGCCGAAGCGATGGAAAACGTCGCGCTGCTGGCGCAGGAAGAAATCACCCAGTCCACCGCGCCGCTGGGCAAGATCCGTGTCGGCGTCACCGAAGGCCTTGGCATCAAGTTTCTCGCCAGTCGCATGATTGGCTTGTTCGAGCGTTATCCGGGGCTGGAAGTGGAACTGGTCGCCGTGCCGCGCTTCGTCAGCATCCTCAACCGCGAAGCGGAGATCAGCATCCACCTCGAACGGCCATCCGCCGACATGCTGGTCACGCGCAAGCTCACTGACTATCGACTCGCGCTGTACGCCAGCCAGACCTACCTCGACAAGGCACCGCCGCTGCACAGTCGTGAAGACCTGGGCCGGCATGCGTGGATCGGTTACGTTGACGACCTGCTGTTCAGTCAGGAACTGATGTTCCTCAACAGCTTCTGCCGCAGCCCGCGCGTGGTGTTTCACAGCACCAGCGTCATCGCCCAACAGGAAGCGGCGCGCTCGGGATTGGGCATCGCCGTGCTGCCGTGTTACATGGCCGCTTCCGACCCGAATCTGGTGGCGCTGTTGCCGGATGAAAGCATCGAGCGCAGCTACTGGATCAGCACCCGCCGGGAGCTGCACAAATCCGTGCGGTTGCGGGTGGTCTGGGATTATGTGGTGGGATTGTGTGAGGCCGAGCAGGGCCTGTTGCGCGGTTAGCCTTATGCACCCCGTCCCCCTGTGGGAGCGAGCCTGCTCGCGAAGGCAATCTTTCAACAACATCGATGCTGACGGACACACCGCCTTCGCGAGCAGGCTCGCTCCCACACGTTTATTCACCGTGGCTGCTTTCACGGGTTGATAAATATATGGATATCCGTATATTCGATTTCCCGCATATGGCGAGCCGATCACCATGATCACCCCCACCGAAGTCTTCAAAAGCCTCGCCGATGAAACCCGCGTCCGCGCCATCCTGCTCATCGCCGAGCAAGGTGAACTCTGCGTTTGCGAGTTGATGTGTGCGCTCGACGACAGCCAGCCGAAAATCAGCCGCCACCTCGCGCAACTGCGCGGTAATGGTTTGCTGCTCGACCGCCGTCAGGGCCAGTGGGTGTATTACCGCCTCAATCCGGAACTGCCGGCATGGATTGGCGAAATCCTTCAGCTGACATCCAAGGCCAATGCCGATTGGCTCAAGGACAACGCCGCGCGCCTGCAAAACATGGATGGCCGTCCCGTGCGCGAACGCGCCTGCTGCTGAATCTTCCACTATCTACGGAGCGCATCAATGCGAGTCCTGTTCATGTGCACGGCCAATAGCTGCCGCAGCATTCTTTCCGAAGCCATGTTCAACCACCTGGCTCCCGCTGGTTTCCAAGCGGTGAGTGCCGGCAGTTTTCCCAAAGGCCAGGTTCTGCCGCGCAGCCTGTCGACGTTGCAAAAGCACGGCATCGCCATCGACGGGTTGCACAGCAAAGGCAACGATGCCTTCGCAAACAACCCGCCGGATATCGTCATCACTGTCTGCGACAAAGCCGCCGGCGAAACCTGTCCGGTGTATTTCGGTCCGGCACTGAAAACGCACTGGGGACTGGAAGATCCGTCCGAAGTGCAGGGCGACGAAGCGGCAATCGACGCGGCATTCCAAGCCACTCTGATGCGCATCGGTGAACGCTGCCAAGCCTTCCTCGATCTGCCGTTTCACTCGCTCAGTCGCGAGCAACTGAAAGCCGAACTCGACCGCATCGGCACGCTGTAAGGAGGCTTCATGACAAATCATTTGCCCAACCTCGACGCAAGCCTGATCGACGCTGTTAAGCCATCGAATGTCGGCGAACACAAACCGCGCATCCTCTTGCTCTACGGCTCGACCCGCGAGCGCTCGTTCAGCCGCTTGCTGGTCGAGGAGGCCGCGCGCCTGCTCGAACACTTCGGCGCCGAAACGCGGATCTTCAACCCATCCGGTTTGCCATTGCCCGACGACGTCCCGGTCGACCATCCCAAGGTGCAGGAATTGCGCGATCTGGTGTTGTGGTCGGAAGGCCAGGTCTGGTGCTCGCCGGAACGCCACGGCGCGATGTCCGCCGTGTTCAAAGCGCAGATCGACTGGATCCCGCTGGAACTCGGCGCTGTGCGCCCGACCCAAGGCAAAACCCTGGCGGTGATGCAAGTCTGCGGCGGCTCGCAGTCGTTCAACGTGGTCAATCAACTACGCGTCCTCGGCCGCTGGATGCGCATGTTCACCATCCCCAACCAATCCTCGGTGCCGAAGGCCTATATGGAGTTCGACGAAGCAGGGCGAATGAAACCTTCGCCGTTCTACGACCGTGTGGTGGATGTGATGGAAGAACTGGTCAAGTTCACCGTGCTGCTGCGTGGGCAGCAGGCGCACCTGGTGGACCGCTATTCCGAGCGCAAGGAAAGTGCTGAACAGTTGATGGCGCGGGTGAATCAGCGGTCGATTTGACCCGCCATCCCCAGCCAGGCTCATTCCTTTTTGGGAGTGAGCCTGCTCGCACTGACGCTCCATGGCTGGCACACCGCCACGGCTTGCACCGCTCCCTCCCGGCTGTCACCCTTCTGGCCGTTCTTCAAGGATCAGAAGGAATCAAGGATTGAGTGGCTACGTTCCAAACCCGCCGAAAAACTATCGCTACGAAGAAGCCAAACCCGTTGACATACACGCCCAGCATTGGGCGGAGTATGAGAAGCATGGGAAACAGCCCGCGCGCGAACCTGAGAAAATCGGGATTGCGTTGAGGATCGGGGTGTTCTTTGATGGCACGGGCAACAATGCGAACAACTCTGCTGCGGGGTTGTTGTGTGGCGCTCAGCATCCGATTGCGCCTGAAGATATTCCCGCCAGTTGCCAGCCTTATATGGGTGATCCGGATAGTAGTTATGGTAACGATGTCAGCAATGTGAAGAAGCTGAGCGAACTGTATGGAGCAACACGACTCGCTGAGGGAGAAGGGCCACGAAAGAGAGCTTTCGGTATGGTCTACGTCGAAGGTACAGGTACCCGTTCAGGTGAAGAAGACAGTAAATTCGGCGCCGGTACAGGACGTGGTGAAACCGGCGTTGCAGGGCGAGTCCAATCCTGTTTCGCGGTGATCGAGCAGCGTATCACTGAAGTATTGGACAAAAATCCCGGTAGTGAAATTGCTTCGTTGACTTTCGACACGTTTGGCTTCAGTCGCGGTGCCGCAGCCGCCAGACATTTCGCCAACGAGATAGTGCGTGGCAAACAAGGGCCTTTAGGCGACATTCTCCGCAGTATGTCCGATGCCCTCAGTTCGACCTTTGTTGATCAGTATCACAGCGACATCAACGTGGGCTTCATTGGGCTGTTCGACACGGTACCGTCGATTGCTGGATGGTCCAATCTGGGCAACATAAAAAGCGCCGTCGCAACGGGGGTCAAACTCTATCTCGACCGACGTTATTTCACCGACGTTGTGCAGTTGGCTGCGCGGGATGAATGCAGGGCTAACTTTGCTCTCAATCGAGTAGCGATGGATCATCCGGAAATCGTCTTGCCGGGTGTGCATTCCGATGTGGGTGGAGGTTACCTTGAGGACGCTGAAGAGTGTGTTCTCGTTAGCCCAATGCAGACGCTAGAGGTCGGTACGTATACTGACGTCGCTACCACATCGATCTACCAGGATGCGATCAATGTGAGAAATCAGTGGCTAGCCAAGGGTTGGCCGCTCGAAAATCTCGAAATCGTTACGCCACCGCCATTACTGCTACCGGTCAGCCCTCAGGATCGACTTAGTCCTCGAGTCAAGCGAGTCTATGCGGCCGTCCAACTCAAGCGTCCGGTGAGTGGATTACTGTCGAGAGTGAGCCTGCGCGTGATGCATCAACTCGCCAGAGCCAAAGGCGTTCTCTTCGAAGACATTCCCGAGACGCCAGACTTCGCCGTTCCTGAAGAACTCAAGCCCATGTGTGATCGTTTTGTCTCCGGCGACTACAGCACCACGCCAGAGGAGGAGCAAATACTCAAACTCAAGTACATTCACACGTCCGCCAACTGGAACCATCCGCTTGGCAGGAGAAATGGGAGTGGCATCAGAGCTGTTTACATCAACGCCCCCACGGAAGATGCAATCCGAGTAAAGCACCCACACGTACCGGACTGGACGCTTTGGTAATGAAGTTATTTACAGTACTGCTGTGTACGCTTTTTGTGGCTGGTTGTAATGCCGACCCGCTGTCAGCAAAAAACGACCCTAAATCCCCTTGGTGGGAACTCGGTTTCACCGAACCCAACTACATGAAGGTCTGGGTTGAAGACACTGCTGTGGAAGATATAAAGGGAAAAACATTTCTGCGTACCGGTGGTGGATCGGCATCGGGCGGGCAACCTGAAGACGGCACCGAATCGGCCCGTGGTTGGGACGGAGTGGGCGCGTCCGCAAAAGCCGTGGTCGGCGCTGATCTCCCAAAAAGAATTTTTGTTCGCTGGCAGTCCATCGTAGAGCCTCAAACTTATCGGGCTTGGGTAGATATACCCGAAGAAGCCAGGCAAATGATGCGGACTTCGGTCGCGCAGCGCTGCGCGAAAACACCAGAGCGGCGAAGTACCTATATTTCATCGGTCTATCTGGGCCTGGCGCCTGGCGGCGTTGTGCAGGTTTGGGTCAGAGACTCATGCCACCATCCTGTAAAAGTCGCGAGAGCACAGGCGGAGATCGAACCGCTAGGACCTAGCCAAGGTAAGAACCAAGGACGCTACGCCTATCCCGTCAGCGAAAAGTCCAAGCGCTATATCGAGAAATTCGGCATTCCATACGGAAGTTGGTAAGCGCTGAAGCCGTTAGTCGTCCACTGTGCCGCCGCGCTCAATATCGATGCACGGCTGCCAGTGCACTGATCCGCTACCGGCTGTTTTGGTGAATAAACAACTCACGCCTCAAATCAAAACCTCAAACGCCGCACTCCCCAACACCTCCCCATTAACCATCACCTGCACCCCATGTCGCCCGGCAAAATGCTTGCGCGTCGTAAAATCCTTGATGACTTGATTCCGTCGCACTACTTCAGTCCCGAAACCCGCTAATCCCAGAGTCTTCAACTTGAAAACCTTCCTCGAAACCCCGCCATTCGCCTTCACATACTCAATCGCATAATCAATCACCAGCCTTTGCTCGTGCGCCACCATGGACTTCACCGTAAACGACAAAGTAATCGCTTCCCCCAACCTCACCACCGCCGGCTCGACCCGCACATCCAACAACTCAACCTCAGCCTTCGCCCCTGCGCCAATCACCGTCAGCGCGCGCACGTTGCCCTGTTTGATCAAGCTGCGCAGCGCATGCTTGGCAATCCAGGCGGTGTGCTTGTTATCCAGCGACCAACCTTCAATCGTGTCCAACACCCACTCCTGATGCACTTTCGTCACATCATTCAAATGATTCGCCACGGACTTGCGCACGTACAAGCTCTCATCCGCCTTCAACCGATCCAGTATCCCGGCGGCCAGCAGCGGATCAGCTTGCACCGCTTCCAACCGAAAGGACCACGGCAGGCGAGGGCGGCTGCCTTCGCTGGCTAGTCGGCGGACGTGATGGTTTTCTTCGCGGGTCCAGTCATGCATTCGTTCCAGCGAGCGCTCGAGGTCGCTGCGCAGAAAGTAACGGATGGCGAATTCGGAGGAGCCGAAAGTGGTGAAGTATTTCAGGGCATCCATGGAGGTATCGAAGGCGTGCCCGCCATAGCTCGCGACGTAGTGCGGCAGGCACATGCTGACGAAACCGCTGTTCAGACGCGGCGCGAGTTCGAACAGCACTTCGAGGGAATCTTCGTAGTCCAGCGGCAACACGGCGTGCAGGCTTTCGGCGACGCGGGCCATGCGTTGCATCACTGATAATTCAGCGAGTCCGTCCTGGGCGTGTTTGAGAAACGCCTTGGCCTTGAATGCCGGGTACACCGCGCTCATTTCGTCAGCGATGTGCTGCAAGCGCTCGGCGTTGAAGATTTCCTTTAACGCCGGGGCGGCGGTGTCGGTGGTGCTCATGGTCAGGTCATCGGTGTGCTGATGAACGCGTCGGTGCCTTCTGCGTAGGCGGTGTATTCGGCGATACGCGGAAAGCGTGTTGCGTCGACCTGATCGGGCACGACGAGGTTGGTGAAGCTCCAGGCAACCGCGAGGCTTATGCCGGTCTGGGCGAGGGAGCCGTCGACCGGCAAGTCACTGTGCTCAAGTTCTTTTTCCAGGGCGGTAAACGCGGCGGCGAGTTGGCCTTCAACGCGTTCAACCCAAGGTTGATACTGAATGTCGGCCGGGCGCAAGTTGCGTTCGTAATACAGCTGCACGGCTTTTTCGCAAGCGGCGAGGCTGAGGCCGATCAGACGCAGGGCGTGGGCGCGTTGTTTGAGATCGCTGGGCAGCAGGCTCTTGCCGGAACTGGCTTCGAGGTAGTCGAGGATGAGGGTCGAGTCCATCAGGACCACGCCGTCGTCGAGGATCAGCGTGGGCGCTTTGACCACCGGGTTGATCTGCTGGAATCGTTCGAAGTGGCGGAACACCGAGACCGACTCGTGTTCGAGGTCGATCCCCAGGCATTTGGCGGAGATTGCTACGCGGCGCACGTAAGGGGAGTCGAGCATGCCGATCAGTTTCATGACGCGTTCCTTCAAGTCGAACCGGTGGGAACGCATAACCTAGCCGAGCGAGAGGCAATTGTCAGTCGTCGAATCCAGCCTGCTCGTGAATTTCATCGACGTTCAAGCCCAGCCGATACGCCACTGCCACAAACAGCGCCTGGCACAAACACAGCGTTGCACTGAGCGAACGAAAGGCCAGCGCACTGCCTTCATTGACCAGCAACACGCTATTGGCAAGTTTCGCCAGTGGCGAAAGAGGGCTGTCGGTGATGATCAGGGCATTGGCGTCTTGCTGCCGGGCGAAGCGCAGGCAGTGTTGGGTTTCCTTCGCGTAGGGTACAAAACTGATGGCGATGACCAGATCGTTGGCGCGCACGCTGCGCATTTGCTCGCGATAGCTGCCGCCGAAGCCGGAGACGAGATGAATGCGCTTCTGCGTGTGCTGCAGGTTGTAAACCAGATAATCGGCGACGGCGAACGAGCGGCGGACCCCGACCACATAGATGTCGTCGGCATTGACGATGAGATCGACAGCTTTGTCGAACGCAGCCCCATCCAGTTCGCGGCCCAAACGTTCGATGCCCGAGAGCGTTGCGTCGATACACTCGCGGACAAGGTCGCCGCTGTTGGCGGTCTGCGAGTTGTTGGCGATCAGGCTACGGATGCGTTGCTGATAGTTTTGCGCTGGTGTGGTTTTGTGCGTCCAGGCCTGGCGGAACAGCGCCTGCATCTCGCTGAAGCCGCTGAACCCGAAGCGCTGCGAAAAACGCACGATGGCGGACGGATGCACCTCGCATTCACGAGCGATGTCGCTGATGCGGTCGACCATGATTCGCTCGCTCTGCTGGCTGATGTAGCTGGCCACGCGTTTGAGCTGGCGCGGCAGGGCGTCGTACTCTTCGCTGATCATTTGCAGCAGGCGCTCGGCGTTGACCGGCGGGCTGGCGAAGGAAATTTCGTCTGTGGCCGGCAGAGCGGGGCGGGGCATGGGCAGCATCCTTCAGGCGAGTTGAGCACGCGGTGGGCCTGATAATAGAAGGGCTGCGTAAGCTCTGCCGGGCTGAAACGATGCACCTTGCGAGAATAATCTCGGCTGTCGCTGGCGGGATGGTTAGCCGTTTGTCTTCTATATACAGCCGCTGGACTGAATTTCTTGCTATAAACGCACTCCGATGGCCGTGTGAAGCCTGTGTCAGAGCAGTTTCCAGGTCCTGTCGGACAAATTCCCTGTATTTACAGTTGCTGAGGTCTTGATCGGGCCTTAGACTGCCGCCCCTCGTAAATTGAGTGCCGGGTGGCGTTTGCAATAAAACGATGCCTTTTCGACGGCCGTCACGGTTCGCCGAAACGCTCCCTTATTCGCCTTAATGCACGTTTTTTTATAGAGATATCAATGACAAAGGACAAGTTGCTGGCTATGCCGGCAGATGACTACATGAATGCAGAGCAACACGCTTTCTTCACTGAGCTGTTGCAGAACATGAAAGTCGAAACCCACGAGCGCATTGAGCAAAATCGTATCGCCATCGAAAGCCTGGACACCCCGGCTGACCCGGCGGACGCGGCTTCGGTTGAAGAAGAGCGCACTTGGCTGGTCAACGCGATCGATCGCGACCAGCGCATGCTGCCGCAACTGGAACAAGCCCTTGAGCGCATCAAGGACGACAGCTTTGGCTGGTGCGACGACAGCGGCGAGGCCATCGGCCTGAAGCGCCTGCTGATCAGCCCGACCACCAAGTACTGCATCGAAGCTCAAGAGCGTCACGAGCAGATCGACAAGCACCAGCGTCAGGCCTGATTCCATGGCGGCCCCTGAATAGGGGGGCGCCTGCAAGAGATCGCAGCCTTCGGCAGCTTCTACATGGAGTTGCGGGAGGCTGCGATCTTTGTTTTTGCTCGTCTGCGCTATTTCCCCCGTTGTTCCATTGACCTGCCACAGACCCCACGACTAACGGACCATGGATAATGGCGTTGTAGTGGCGTTTAATGCAGTCACAACAATGAGAACAAACGTGGGGTGATCAAGATGACGAGAGATGGATCTCTGGTTGCGGCGCTGCCTGCACCAGTGCTTTTGCCGAAAAACCGCTGGATCGCGCCGACCCTGCAAAGCATCGCCCTGATGCTGTTGCTGGCCGGCATGGCTATGGCCGAGTGGTCGCTCTACCTCGGCATGCCGCTGGCGGTGCTGATTGTCTGGCTGCCGCGCCTGCGTTCGCGCAACGTTCCAGCTGCTGTCCCGGTCGATAGTGCGAGCGCATTGTCCGCACTGACTCGCGATCTCTCCTACACCACCAGTCACAACGCACTGTCTGCCGCCGGCGTGGCGTTTTCGGTCAAAGCGCTCGCCAGCAAACTTGAATCGCAACTCGACGCGGCAGCGCAGATCGTCAGCAATGCCGAAGTGATGATCGCCACCGAACAGGCGACTTCACAGCTCAGTCGCGACGCGCTGGATGCCGCCAGCCAAGCGCATCACAGCAGCGCGGCGGGGCGCAGCGAACTGCTCGACTCGATTTCGCGCATGCAGCAACTCAGTCAGCGCGCCAATGCCAGTCGCGAATTGATCGAGGCCCTGAGTGTGCGCAGCGACGACATTCAGCGGGTGACGCTGGTGATCCAGTCGATTGCCAGCCAGACCAACCTGTTGGCGTTGAACGCTGCGATTGAAGCAGCCCGGGCCGGTGAGCATGGTCGCGGTTTCGCTGTGGTCGCCGACGAGGTGCGCGGACTGGCCGCGCGTACGGCGGCGGCCACGGGTGAGGTCGGTGAGATGGTTGCAGACATTCAGCAGCGCACCGCGCAAGTGGTGGCGCAGATTCGCGAGTTGTCGAGCGATCTGCACACCGGCGTCGAACAGGTCGAGCATACCGGTCAGCATCTGGAAAACATCGCGCGACTTGCCGCTGGAGTGGAAACCCAGGTCAGCGAAATCGCCCGTGGCGCGCAAACCAATCGCGAGCAGCTTGACGCGCTGTTCATCGCCATCGAGCAAATGCGCAGCGATCTGGCGATCAGCGATCAGCAGACCCGCCGCCTCGCCGAGGCCGCTGTGCAGATGGAAGGACAGGCGGAAACCATCAGCGAGCGATTGGCCGGGGTCGGCCTGGATGACTATCACCAGCGCATTTATGACTTGGCGCGCGAAGGTGCGAGCCAGATCGCGGCGCGCTTCGAGGCGGATGTCGAGCAGGGGCGGATCAGCCTGGATGACCTGTTCGATCGCAGCTACCAGCTGATTTCGGGCACCGAACCAGCCAAATTTCAAACCCGCTTTGATCGATACACCGATCAGGTCTTGCCGGCGATTCAAGAACCTTTATTGGCGCGTCATGAAGGACTGGTTTTTGCGATTGCCTGCACGCAGCAGGGTTATGTACCGACGCACAACCAGGCATTCAGCCAGCCATTGACCGGCGATGTGCAGGTCGACACGGTGAACAACCGCACCAAACGCAAATTCACTGATCGCACCGGTATCCGCTGCGGCAGCCATCAGCAACCGGTGCTGTTGCAGACTTACACGCGCGATACGGGTGAGCTGATGCATGATTTATCGGTGCCGATCATGATCAAGGGCCGACACTGGGGCGGGTTGCGTCTGGGCTATAAACCTGAGAATCCGCGCTGAGATTATTACCGGTGACGCAATGAATCTGTACACGGCGGTTGCTTTTTCCTCTCGACGGAAAGCATTAATCTGATGACTTAGTTAGGTAGCTAATTATTTCGGAGGGCACATGCAGTGCAGGGTAGACGTGGCAGTGATGATCGGCAGCGGTGTTCCGGCCGGCTTACGCGCGATGGGGCGCAGTGTTTGCTGGGTAGTTTTGCTCAACGGTGAGCGACGTGGCACAGCCTTCGCCAGTCGCGATGAAGCGGAGGAGTGCAAGGCTGCCTGGCTCGAGCAATTGAACATCGAGCCCGGCGACAGCCTGCACTGATCGCCCTTATTTACCGCGATGCAGGCGCACATTCAGCTCATCGACAATTACCGCTTCTTCGCCGTCCGCACGCAGCCACTCTTTTAGTAGTTGCGCCTGTTGAGCCGACCAGAAATCGGCCTCGATGAGTTTGGTATCAGAGTCCAGCGGATGGGCTTCGACAAAGTCATTGATCGACGCCTCATCCGAGGGCAGGCCCAGCTGTTCGAAAAGGGTGGTCAGGTTAAGCTCGGTTGGCAGTTCCATCATCTACTCCTGGGTCGGTGCCGGTGCGGCTTGTTCGTTCACTCCCCTTATCAGAGGCAGGCGCTGGCGCGGAGTTCGATTTTTGATTCAAGCGAGCGGGCGAGGGCGCAGGCTTCGTTGTGATTGCCGCGGAAACCTCTGACACGTCCCGTGGATATCTCCTTGATGTGAAAGAACGCAATACCCGCCGGCACCACTTGAAAGTGCGGGGGGCGATGATTGTTAGAAGATGTCGGAGGGTTGTCGAGGTCGGCAACCTTCATCGTCAGAGGTGTGTTGATTCGCGCGTCGGCCGACGTGGCAAAATGAGTCAAAGTGCACATATGAAGTCCTTTTCATCAGTCGGCCGGGATTTAACGGCCGTTGCGGGTAGTCGTAAGGAGCATCGCTGCTCTAGAATCGCCAGTACCTGTTGACGACCGGGCTTATCTAAAGCAATTTTTCGCCAGCGATATGTCGGAAAAGTGCTTTTTTTCGTGAGAAATTTCCCTGTAGTTCGTAGTCAGATCTTGCTCCAGTCACACTTGAGGCTTTTTCCTTCAAGGTTTGCCGACTTCAGAGCGGGTTTCACTAATGACAATCCAGTAGTCTACGAACCTCGCGATCAAGAGCGCTTCGCTCGCTTCGGGTTTTTGAGTGATTTTGCAGTTTTCATCGGCATTGCCGTTTTTTGCCGTGCGTGTTTTCCGCTGCACGGTTTTTCAAATGTGGGGATGTTTCTTTGGCAGTCAGTAACCTCGATATGCATGCTTTGTTCGTGCTGGGTGATTTGCGTGCAAAGCTGGTCAAGCAATTCCAATCACGTTTTGTTTACATCACCGAGCAAAACGCCGAAGGCATTTACATCGCCGAAATCGATACCGAAAGTGCATTGGTAGTCGATGACAAACCGGGGCTCAAACTCAAGGTTGGCGACCATTTCATTGCATCGGTTCTGCCCAGCCGTGAAGGCGGCAAGATGGACATTCGTTTTCGCGACATCAAACTCACGGTTTACGGCTTGGGCGACTACGCATTTGTCAGTACGGCCGACGGTCACGCGATTCTGTTCAAGGAAGGTCATAGCGTCGTCACGGTGTTCGCCGCCAATGAACAATTGCAGGAAGGCCTGACCAAAACCTTGAAAGCTGTCACCGCCAAGGCTGCCAAATGGCGCAAAGGTGAACTGATTTCCTTCAAGGCCAGCGAGTGAGCCGCGCGCACTTCCATTCGCAAAATCTCGACAGCGCACGCGAAGACGCGCAGCGCCTGTTCGCCCGCAAGGCCGAACTGCAAGGTGCCTGGCTGAGTTGGGTGGCGTCGCAGCTCTACGCATTGCAACCGGCGGCATACGCCAGCATGGTCAGACGTGAGCTGCAAAGCCTGCAGGAAAAGTCTGAAACGTAACCTCGCGCACGGTAGACCCCGGAAAAAGCAGGAACCTCGGCTAAAGTCAGTTGACTGAGTCATTCAGAGGCTTGCGTTTCTGTCAGGCCAACTGCCATTGCTGTGAACAGCGCGAGGTGTGATGCATGAACGGATTTCGACGGTTACTGGCCGCCAGCGTGGCCACCTTTGGTTTGCTGACGTCAGCGCAATCGCTGCAGGCGGCACAGGCGCCGATCCACTTTGCTGACCTGAACTGGGAAAGCGGTAGCTTGATCACCGAGGTGCTGCGGGTGATCGTCGAGAAAGGCTACGGCTTGCCGACCGATACCTTGCCGGGTACCACGATTACCCTTGAGACCGCGCTGGCCAACAATGACATCCAGGTGATTGGCGAGGAGTGGGCCGGGCGCAGTCCGGTCTGGGTCAAGGCCGAAGCCGAGGGCAAGGTCGTCGGTCTGGGCGATACGGTAAAGGGCGCCACTGAAGGCTGGTGGGTGCCAGAATACGTGATCAAGGGCGACCCGGCCAAAGGCATCAAACCGTTGGCGCCGGATCTGCGCAGTGTCACTGATCTGAAGAAATACAAGGACGTGTTCAAGGACCCGGAAAGCCCGGGCAAAGGGCGTTTCCTCAACAGCCCGATCGGCTGGACCTCGGAAGTGGTCAACAAGCAGAAGCTCACGGCGTATGGCTTGCAGGACGACTACACCAACTTCCGCAGCGGTTCCGGCGCTGCGCTGGATGCCGAGATCAGCTCTTCGATCCGTCGCGGCAAACCAGTGCTGTTCTATTACTGGTCGCCGACGCCACTGCTTGGCAAATTCAAACTGGTGCAACTGGAAGAGCCGCCGTTCGATGCCGAGGCGTGGAAGACGCTGACCGACGCCGATAATCCCAATCCGAAACCAACCCGCTCGCTGGCATCGAAGCTGTCGATTGGCGTGTCTACGCCGTTTCAAAAGCAGAACCCGCAAATTGCCGAGTTCTTCAGCAAGGTCGATTTTCCCATCGAGCCGCTGAACAAGGCATTGGCGGATATGAGTGACAAGCACACCGCGCCTCGTGAGGCGGCGGTCGCGTTCATGAAGACGCATCCGGATGTGTGGCAGGCGTGGCTGCCCAAGGATGTGGCCGACAAGGTGACGGCTGATCTGAAATAACGCGGTCAACGCAGTGCACCGCCGACCGGTCGTGCACGGCCAAAAAATCCGACTACGATGGTTTGTTCAAATCCCTTTGAAGGATTTCAACCATGACCTTTGTGTTGGCTCAATGGCTGGTGACTGTGTTCGCGGCAATCGGCCTTATGCATGTGTATTGGGCGTTGGGTGGGCAATGGGCGGCTGCGGTGGTGGTGCCGCAGGTGCCGGTGTCAGGCTTCGTCGCCACGGTACGCCCGGCCTTCAAGCCCTCAGGCTGGCTGACGCTGGCAGTGGCGGCTGTGCTGCTGATAATTGCCGCGCTGGTTTGTATGCGGGTCGGTTGGGGCGTGCCGGCGGTGCAGCACAAGGCACTGCAATGGGTGATCAGCGCGATCGCGTTGCTGATGTTCGCTCGGGCGATCGGTGATTCGAATCTGGTCGGGTTCTTCAAGGAAGTGAAGGATTCGCGATTTGCGCGGCTGGATACCTGGGTGTATTCGCCGTTGTGTGCGCTGCTGGGCGCGGGGCTGTTGGCGGTGGCTTGGGTTTGAGCCGATCCGGAATTGGCGACGCCCCGACTGGCCTCTTCGCGAGCAGGCTCGCTCCCACAATCGAGGGCGCGTTCCTACTGTAGCGATGGCGCCATCACAGGCGCCACAAAATCATCAGTTACCACTTTCAGTCTGACGACTGCTCACCTCAGCCGGCACATCATCCCCGGCCATCCGCTTGCGGAACAACGCCGCCCGCGCCAGCAGCAGGGTGGTCACCGGCACGGTGATCGCCAACAGGACCGGAATCAACCAGGCATGCACCACTGGTGCGGATTTCAATGCCGAAAAGCAGATGATCGACGCCAGTGCCACACACCAGGCACCGAGTGTCGAGGCCAGCGCTGGCGGGTGCATACGCTGGAAGTAATCCTTCATGCGCAGTAATCCTGTTGCGCCCAGCAGGGTAAACACGCCGCTGAGCACCAGCAGCACCGCCACCGGAATCTCGACCCACAAAGACAATTCGGCATTCATTCGATCACCTCGCCACGCAGCAGGAATTTCGCCAGGGCAAAGGAGCCGACGAAGCCGAACAGCGCAATCAGCAGCGCCGCTTCGAAGTAGGTATCACTGGCGTAACGAATGCCCAGGGTCAGCATCATCAGCATGGCGACGATATACAGGTAATCCAGCGCCAGTACCCGATCCTGAGCTGACGGGCCTTTGAACAGGCGCACCAGGGTCAGTGCCATTGCCAAGCAGTACAAAAACAACGTCAGCAGAATCGCATTCGACAGCAATGGGCTCATTCGAAAATCTCCATCAACGGTCGCTCGTAAGTGCTTTTGAAGTGCTCGATGAACTGCGCTTCGTCGTGCAGATCCCAGACGTGCAGCAACAGCACACTGCGATCCAGCGCCAGTTCCGACCATACGGTACCGGGCACCACGGTGCAGATCATCGCCAGTGCCGCCAGACCATGGGCATCGCGCAAGTCCAGAGGCACCTTGATAAAGCATGAGTTGGGCGGACGGCGTCCGGCGTTGACTACGCCCCAGGCGACGATCAGGTTGGACATGATCACGTCGCGGCCGACCAGGAAGAACAGACGCAGGATGGCGATGGGATTGCGGATGCGCGCACGTTTCGGCCGCAATTTGCGCATCATCAGCGGCGCAGCGAAACCCAGCGCGGCACCGAGCAGCAGATTGCCCGGGCTGACGGACAGGTTCAGGGTCAGCCACAGAATCCACAGGGCCAGCGATAACCACGGAGCCGGGAACAGTCGATTCATGGCTGCACCTCGAGCATGTCGGCTCTGGCTTGCGGGCTCGGCACCGCCCGAGTGCCTAGAACTGCGAACACATATTGCTGCGGATTGTTCAGCGCATCGGCCGTGGCCTGGGTGTAGCGCAGCAGCGGTTCAGCCTTGAACGTAAGGGCAATGCTCAGCCCGAGCAGCAGAAAAATCGGCGCGCATTCGAGTTTGCGCAGCAATGGTGACGGGCGCTCTTCCGGCGTCCAGAAGCGCTGAATGCCGAGGCGCGAAAAGGCCATCAGCGAGGCCAGACCGGTCAGGATCAACAACGCCAGCAATCCCCATGCGCCGGGAGACAGCGGCGCCGCAGTGCCAAGTCCCAACGGGTTGAGCAATGCCCCGATCAGGCTGAGCTTGCCGATGAATCCGGACAGCGGTGGCATGCCGATGATCAACAGCGCGCAGGCAATGAAGCTCAAACCGAGAAAGGCCATGGTCCAGGGGATGACTTGGCCGACCACGGCTTTCTGCTCGTCGTCGAGGTTGATGCCCTTGGGCGGTTGCAGGGATTCCTGTGGACGCGGCAGCAGTTCGCTTTCGTCTTCCAGCGGAATTTCGTTGGCCGAGCGCGAGCGCTCGATCAGTTCGGCGAGCATGAACAATGCGCTCAGCGCCAGGGTCGAGCTGACCAGATAGAACAGCGCAGCCCCAATCAGGTTCGGCTGGGCGAAGCCGATCGCCGAGAGCAGGATGCCTGCCGACACCAGAATGCTCAGGCTGGCCATACGCTCCAGGCGTTGCGCGGCGAGAATCGCCAGCCCTGCGCAAGCCATGGTCGCCATGCCGCCGTAGATGAGCCAGTCGCCGCCGAAGAATGCCGAGGCGCCGGCCTGACCGGAAAACAACAGGGTCCACAAGCGCAGCAGGGTGTAGACGCCGACCTTGGTCATGATCGCAAACATCGCCGCCACCGGCGCGCTGGCTGAGGAATAGGCCGGCACCAGCCAGAAATTCAGCGGCCACATGCCAGCCTTGGCCAGAAACGCTACCGCTAGAATCCCTGCCCCAGCGTGCAGCAAGCCACGGTCGGCTTCCGGCACCAGCGGGATCTTCATCGCCAGATCGGCCATGTTCAGCGTGCCGGTCACCCCGTAGATCAACGCAGCGCCGATCAAAAACAGTGACGATGCCAGCAGGTTGATCGAAATGTAATGCAACCCCGACGACACCCGCGCTCGGCCTGAGCCGTGCAGCAATAAGCCGTAGGACGCGGCGAGCAACACTTCGAAGAACACGAACAGGTTGAACAGATCCGCGGTCAGGAACGCGCCATACAGGCCCATCAGCTGGATCTGGAACAGAGCGTGAAAGCTTGAGCCGGCGCCGTCCCAGCGGGCCATGGCAAACAGCAACGCGCTGACGCCGATAATGCCGGTCAGCACCAGCATCAGTGCCGACAGGCGATCAACCACCAGAACGATGCCGAACGGTGCCTGCCAGTTGCCCGGCAGGTATACACCGATGGAGCCGGGTACGCCGGTGGTCTGCGTCCATTGCAGCAGCATCACTGAAATGAACAGGCCGAGGAGGCTGGAGAACAGGTTGATTTTCGCCTTCAGCGGCCGATGCTTTTCGCCCAGCATCAGCATGATCGCAGCCGTCAGCAGCGGCAGCAGGATCGGTGCGGCGATCAGGTGAGTCATCGCCATCATTCTTTAGGCTCCCGGCCGTCGACGTGGTCGGTGCCGGTCAAGCCGCGCGAGGCGAGCAATACGACGAGGAACAGTGCGGTCATGGCGAAGCTGATGACGATCGCCGTCAGTACCAGCGCCTGGGGCAGCGGGTCGGTGTAATGCAGCAAGTCTTGGGTGACGCCGTCCTTTATCACCGGTTCCTTGCCGATGAACAGGCTGCCCATGCTGAAAATGAACAGGTTCACGGCATACGACAACAGACACAGGCCCATGACCACCTGAAAGGTTCGCGGGCGCAGGATCAGCCAGACCCCGGACGCGGCAAGAATGCCGATGGCGATTGCGATGACTTCTTCCATCAGACGGCTCCTTTGCTGGCGACGGACTTGGGCAGCGAGGCCGTCTTGTGGCCGCGCACCGATTGGTGGGCGAGGGCGGTGAGGATCAACAACGTCGATCCGACCACCACGGCGTACACGCCGACGTCGAAGAACAGCGCACTGGCGATATGGATATCACCGAGCAACGGCACGCTGATGTGCCAGGTGTGAGTGGTCAGGAACGGATAACCGGCGACTAGCGCACCGAGACCGGTGGCAATGGCGAACAGCAGCCCGGTGCCCATCCAGCGCAATGGCCGCAGGCTCATTTGTGCTTCGACCCACTGCGTGCCGGCAACCATGTATTGCAGGATAAAGGCCACCGACATCACCAGCCCGGCGACAAAACCGCCGCCCGGCTGATTGTGCCCGCGCATGAACAGATAAAACGACACCACCAGCGCGACAGGCAGCAACAGTCGTACCAGTACCGCTGGGACCATCATGAAACCGAGCGCGGTGTCGCTGGCCGAACGCGGATTGACCAGATCGGTGACCACGTCGGGCGCGAGCAGGCGTTGCTGGGCCGGCAATTGCAGGCTTTCCTTCGGTGGGCGGAAGCGCCGCAGCAGGGCGAACACGGTGAGCGCCACGGCGGCCAGCACGGTGATTTCGCCGAGGGTATCGAAACCACGGAAGTCCACTAGCATCACGTTGACCACGTTGCTGCCGCCGCCTTCGGGCAGGGCGCGACTGAGGTAGAAAGAGGAAATATGGTTCGGCGTCTGCCGGGTGAGCATGGCGTAGGACAACAGCGCCATTCCCGCACCGACGGCAATCGACAGCAGCAAGTCGCGCAGACGACGAATACGCGCCTTGCGCAGGCCGCTAGGCAGTGGTGAGACTTCTTCGATGCGTCGCGGCAACCAGCGCAGGCCAAGCAGGATCAACACCGTGGTCACCACTTCGACCGCCAGTTGTGTCAGCGCCAGATCAGGCGCCGAGAACCAGACAAAGGTCACGCAAGTCATCAAGCCACAGACGCTGACCATCGTCAGGGCGGCGAGACGGTGATATTTCGCCTGCCAAGCGGCGCCAAGCGCACAGGCGATCGCCAGCAGCCACAGGGTCACGAAGACGATGGAGCCGGGAATTTTCGGCCGGTCGCCCCAGGTCAGCGTGCTGTGCAGCATCGGGATCAGACCGGCAAGCACCGCAGCCGAAACCATCAGGAACAGCTGCATCTGCAAGCGCTTGGTGCCCAGTCGCCGCTCGACGCGCCGGGCGATGCGCATCATTACGACCAGACTGCGCTCGAACAAACGCTTGCCGTTGAAGCGGCCCACCAGCGGCGGGTACTTGAAACGGCCCAGCTTGAACTGCTTGCGCAGCAGCAGATAGAGGAGGATGCCGCCGGACATGGCGATCAGGCTCATGATCATCGGCGCGTTCAAGCCGTGCCAGATGGCCAGGCTGTATTCCGGCAACTCCCCGCCAACTACGGGCAGCGCTGCAGCGGCGAGCAGTGGCCCGACGATCTGCGCCGGGAAAATCCCCACCAGCAGACAGGTGAATACCAGCAACTCGACGGGTGCGCGCATCCAGCGTGGCGGCTCGTGCGGCGTGTGTGGCAGGTCAGTGGCGGCGGGGCCGAAGAACACGTCGACGGTGAAACGCAGGGAGTAGGCCACGCTGAACATGCCGGCGATGGTCGCGACGATCGGCAGAGTGGTTTCGACCCACGCCGTGGCGTTAATGAACACGGTTTCGGCGAAGAACATTTCTTTCGACAGGAAACCGTTGAGCAGCGGCACGCCGGCCATTGCGGCGCTGGCGACCATGGCCAGTGTTGCCGTATAGGGAATCAGCTTGATCAGGCCGCTGAGTTTGCGAATGTCACGGGTACCGCTTTCGTGGTCAATGATGCCGGCGGCCATGAACAGCGAAGCTTTGAACGTCGCGTGATTGAGAATGTGAAACACCGCCGCCACTGCGGCCAGTGAACTATTGAGGCCCAGGAGCAAAGTGATCAGACCGAGATGGCTGATGGTCGAGTAGGCCAGCAAACCTTTGAGATCGTTCTGGAACATGGCGCAGTACGCGCCGAGCAACAGCGTACAGGCGCCCGCTCCGCTGACGATGTAGAACCATTCCTCACTGCCGGACAGCGACGGCCACAGACGTGCCAAAAGGAAAACTCCGGCCTTGACCATGGTCGCCGAGTGCAGATAGGCCGAGACGGGCGTCGGTGCCGCCATCGCGTGGGGCAGCCAGAAGTGAAACGGGAATTGCGCGCTTTTGCTCAGCGCGCCGATCAGGATGAGTGGCAAGAGAACAGGGTAGAGGGCATGTGCGCGAATCAGATCGCCGGCGGCCAGGACCTTGTCCAGGTCATAGCTGCCGACGACATGGCCGAGAATCATGACCCCCGCCAGCAGACATAACCCGCCGGCACCGGTGACCATCAGCGCCATATAAGCCCCGCGCCGCGCATCGGCGCGGTGGTGCCAGTAGCCGATCAGCAGAAACGAAAAGAGGCTGGTCAATTCCCAGAAGAACACGATCTGAATCAGGTTGCCGGAGATCACCAGCCCGAGCATGGCGCCCATGAACGCCAGGAAAAATGCGAAAAAGCGCGGCACCGGATCGTCCGGCGACATGTAATAACGGGCATATAAGGAGACAAGTGTGCCGATGCCGAGCACCAGCATCGAGAACAGCCAGGCGAAGCCGTCCATGCGCAGAACGAAGTTCAGCCCGAGGCTGGGCAACCACATGAATTCTTCGCGGATCACGCCGCCGTGGGCGATTTGCGGGTACAGCATCGCGACCTGAACGGTGCCGATCAAAGCGACCAGACCCGCCAGCAGCGATTCGGCATTGCGCGCATTGTGCGGCAGCACCGCTGCCAGACAGCTACCGATGAACGGCAGAAGCAGTAGAACTATCAGGGACATAGGCTTCTAATCTGCGGAAGTTTGTGAAGCATCATACGTGCCAGCTCCCTGATCACCAAACGCGAGGATGTCTCAGAATCCTACAAAGTAGTCTGGAATTTTGTGTTTGGCGTTGTTTCCGCTTGGTCAGACAACCGCAGAATCCAATTGCAAGGATGAAATTTCACTCAAAGGCGGCGTTTGGTTATCGACCGTTCATCGGGAAAAGCTCTTTACCTGTAATTTCTGACAGTAGACGACCTTTTGTAATGCCGTTGTACTTGAGTTGCACCGAGGTGCATTGAACTGCCAGCCGGACGAGCGCTGGCCATACCAGGTACAAGGAGAGTTGGAAGATGCATATTCAAACAGAAGGGAAACGTACACTAAAAAAAGACCAATTGGAGCCGCCCCTCTTTTCTGAAGCAGTCGGGACTGTTATTTCCCGGGCAAAAATCAAGAATGGCGCTACGTTCGTGGTTCCTCCTATTTCTCAGGCAAAAGTCGGGGACATTCTCGACATCTATTCCGATACAGAAACAGGGCTCTGGTCGTCTCGTCTGCAACTCAGTGAGTTGCATCTGGGCAAGTCCTTGGAATTCAGAGTCCTGGCGTTTCACTTTGATGACACTGATTGGGCAAATGCGTATTACGTGTTGACCCAAGGAGGCGCACAGTTTGTCTCTGAAACGAGCCTGTATGAAGTGACGGATTGATCT
>NZ_WBRZ01000509.1:0-1149 GCF_008923895.1 Pseudomonas sp. GXM4 | reverse complement strand
GGCCCCAAAGCCATCCACTGAGGTGTATCAGCGAGAGGCCGTTTTCCAGGTTTGCGACTGCTTCGCAGTCGAACGGGGATAAATCCCCTCGCCACAGTATTCAAGGGTCACAAAGGTAATTGTACCCCCATGATTTTCAGGACCGTAGCCAATGCATGAGCATCCGCTGCAACGCTTCTTCAAATCCCTGCGCGAGCGACCGGTGTTCGCCTGGGAGCGCTATCAGATGCGCGACGTGTTGGTGATCGATCATCCGCTGTGTCAGGCGGTGTTCAGTCGTCAGGGCGCGCAGTTGCTGCATTTTCAGCCGCGCGGGCAGAAGCCGTGGTTGTGGTGCGCGGCGAAGTGGCCGCATGTCGGCGCGATTCGCGGTGGCGTGCCGGTGTGCTGGCCGTGGTATGGCCGTCATCCGAGCGAAAACGCGTGGCCGTCCCATGGTTGGGCGCGATTGCTCGACTGGAAGCTGCTCGACAGCAGCGGCGCCGAGGATGGCGTGCGCCTGCACTGGCAATTGCAGCTGTGCGATTGGCAGGTCGACCTGCACGCGCACCTTGGCGAACGCATGGAATTACGCCTGAGCACCGAGCATCAGGACGACATGCCGTGCCAGTTGAGCCAGGCTTTGCACGCTTACTGGCGTATAGGCGATGTTGGTGAGATAGCGCTGTCTGGGCTCGAAGGCGCGCAGGGTTATGATCAGTTGAATCGTCAGGTTTGCCAGCAGGAAGGCGAGTTGCGAGTCGATGGCGGCTGTCAGCGGGTGTTCCAGCACGACGGCGAATTGCAGCTCAAGGATCACGCCTGGCAGCGCGAGTTGTGCATCGATACCGGTGACAGTGGCGACACCGTCGTCTGGCATCCCGGCGCGCGGCCGTTGCTGGGGGTAAGTTGGGACGAGGTTTCCGAGTTCGTCTGCGTGGAAGCAGCGGCGGGTGGCACGGACAGCCTGCACCTGGCGCCGGGGGAGAAGGCGCATTTGAGTTTGCAGGCGTGGGCGGCGGCTTAGTGCGTCAAGTACACCGATACCCTCACCCTAGCCCTCTCCCAGAGGGAGAGGGGACCGAATGGGGGATGCTCAAGAATTACGCCGACGTGAAAGTGCAGTTCTGAATCCATAATCGACTGGATATTTCAGGTCGATGTACCGCG
>NZ_WBRZ01000508.1:0-1158 GCF_008923895.1 Pseudomonas sp. GXM4 | reverse complement strand
CCAAGGTGGGAGCGAGCCTGCTCGCGAAGAGGCCCGGGCAGACACCAACACCCTGCGCGCCGCCATCTGCGCTACCATGCCGAGCCGGACGCAGCAGCCTGCTGCGCGCAGGAGTCAGCATGGCCCACCCGTTTGAAACCCTCACCCCCGATCTCGTCCTGGATGCCGTTGAAAGCATCGGTTTCCTCAGCGACGCGCGCATTCTGGCGCTCAACAGCTACGAAAACCGTGTGTATCAGGTCGGTATCGAAGACTCCGAGCCGCTGATTGCCAAGTTCTATCGTCCGCAGCGCTGGACCAACGAGGCCATTCTCGAAGAGCACCAGTTCACCTTCGAACTGGCCGACATCGACATCCCGGTGGTAGCGCCGCTGATCCACAACGGCGAAACCCTGCATGAGCACGCCGGCTTCCGCTTCACCCTGTTCCCGCGTCGTGGTGGTCGGGCGCCGGAGCCGGGCAATCTTGATCAACTGTATCGCCTCGGCCAGTTGCTCGGGCGCATGCATGCGGTGGGCGGCACCAAGCCGTTCGAGCACCGCGAAGCCCTCGCCGTGCAGAACTTCGGCCATGCCTCGCTGAACACCCTGCTCGAAGGCAATTTCATTCCCAAGAGTTTGCTGCCGGCGTACGAGTCGGTTGCCCGCGACCTGCTCAAACGCGTCGAAGACGTCTACGCCGCCACGCCTCACCAGAACATCCGCATGCACGGTGACTGCCACCCCGGCAACATGATGTGCCGCGACGAAATGTTCCACATCGTCGACCTCGACGACTGCCGCATGGGCCCGGCGGTGCAGGACATCTGGATGATGCTTGCCGGCGATCGCCAGGAATGTCTCGGGCAGTTGTCGGAATTGATGGACGGCTACAACGAATTCCATGATTTCGACCCGCGCGAGCTGGCGCTGATCGAACCGTTGCGCGCCTTGCGCCTGATGCACTACAGCGCCTGGCTGGCGCGGCGCTGGGACGACCCGGCATTCCCGCACAGCTTTCCGTGGTTTGGCACGGAGCGGTATTGGGGCGACCAGGTGCTGGCATTGCGTGAGCAACTGTCCGCGCTTAACGAAGAACCTTTGAAGTTGTTCTGAATTAAAGATCAAAAGATCGCAGCCTTCGGCAGCTCCTACCTTGGAATGCATATCCCTGTAGGAG
>NZ_WBRZ01000506.1:0-1201 GCF_008923895.1 Pseudomonas sp. GXM4 | reverse complement strand
TGACCAGATGAGATTGAGCGCTTCCCAGCGGCGAAAGCCGTAACCGCGCAAGGCGGTTCGCAAGTGGTGTCTGGATCTGCTTTACCGAATACGAAGAAGGCGCCTATGGCGCCTTTTTTCGTTTCAGTCGTTAACGTTTGGTGGAAGTAGGTTGATTCAGGAAGACCTTACCGCATAGCAGCATGAACGCCATCCTGCCATGCAGCCTAGGGGGTTCGCCCGTTTGATGGTAGGCACTCTCTACCACCAGGTTCAAATCTTGTGGCTTATCCTTCCCTGCTCGACGAATTTCGAAAAAGACGTGGTACGGCCCGCTTGGATCCTCGATCGTTATAGAAAACGCCCAATTTCTCATCGCCGCAGTTTGGAAAACTTTGGCTTGAGGACTGTTTAGCCCCTGAATCACGGCCGGCAATACTTTGGACAATCTGTAACGAATTGCGCAAAAAGTGCGCTGACGCCCAGCACCGTCGAGAATGATTTGCTCGCCTTCCGGATGTGTCGCTTCATCGTAACCTTCAGTGAAGCAATGCGCCGAGAACGTGACGTGCACATTTAGATCACGTTTGGCCAACTGACTTGGGATGGTGAATGTGAACGGCTCGAGGTGAGAAAAGTCGTAAGTCTGACCACCAATGGTCAGCGGAAGAAAATAGGCGGTCACTTCGGTCTCCGTTCCGGCCAGTCCATCAGTTTACCCTACCTTTCGTCGACCGTTTGATCTTGAGTGTCGGTGTAGGTGCTACCACAACCCTCTGAGCGATGGTCAGTTTATAAATGCGAGCACTGGGATGATTTCTTGGGGTACGCGCCCAGTCAGAACAAGGAAGCGGCGCCATACGCCATAAGGCGGAGCCTTGCTGCCGTCCTTGAATGCCCTTACGCGGCGGTCAGAGGACAAACCCAACAACCCGGCTAGCTTTGCATCTGTGTTGTACGCCGGAAAATGCGTTTGGAAATGACGGAAGTATGCGCCAATGATGTCTGGATGCGGCGGGCTCCACCCCTCTGCTTCTGTCAGCAAATGAGTACGTGGATACAGGCTTTCGTCTATCTCAGACTGCGTAGGAAGCTTGGGCGCATTCAGATTCGCCTGTAGCTGTAGCACAGCAGCTTTAGTGGCGGCCTCAAAGACAAAAGCTTGTTGTTCTGCAATTCCTGGCAATTCAATTTTCATGGGTGGGTCTCTCCAATCCTCTAA
>NZ_WBRZ01000505.1:0-1233 GCF_008923895.1 Pseudomonas sp. GXM4 | reverse complement strand
CGCTTGGGTGAAAGGAGGAGGGTGAAAATCTCCCACGGTCTGTACTGCGCTAACAGTCAGAATCGAGCCTTGTCCCTCCTCCTCCCTTCAAGTCCTACCATACAAGCGAGCCTGCTCGCGAAAGCGGCCTGACAGCCGACCTGATTCTTGGATATACACCGTCCCTTGGCGTTTAGAACACGTCGGGCGGCTAGGGTGTTGTGGCCGTCGAGTCAACAAGCGACAGCGAAATTGCGCGCGTTGATCGATCATTTGTCCACGCGGCTTTTTCCTGATGGCCATGACCGGTAAAGTTGTAACCGATTCTTGACACTATTCCATGCGCCATGGGGCGGCGATCTGTTGCACAATACGCCCCGGACTGTTTTCCCTCAGGATGTTCAATGTTGATTTTCACTCCCATGCGTGTTGTCGGGCTGGCGCTTTTGTTGACTGCGGTGGCCGGTTGTTCGAAGGACAAGCCTATCTATGAGCATGAGAACTTCGATGACTCCGGCACCTTTTCGCGCAATTATCCGGTAACCGACACCGCCAGTTGCGAAGCGGCCCGGCGCGCGTTGCTCAGTCAGGGCTACATCATTACCAGCAGTGATCCGAAGCTGGTCAGCGGTCACAAGAGCTTCCAGCAGACCGGCGAGACCCATCTCGAGATCAGCTTCAACGTGGTCTGCGCCGAAGATGGCAGCGCCGGCCATCATGCGACAGTGTTCGCCAACGCCTTGCAGGATCGTTATGCGTTGAAGAAGACCAACAACTCGGCCAGCCTCGGGGTTGGTGTGTTGGGCTCGGTGTCGATGCCGATCGGCTCCTCGGACGACTCGATGGTCAAGGTCGCCAGTGAGACGGTCATTGCGCAGAAGTTCTACGAGCGTTTCTTCACACTGGTGGAGCAGTTCCTGCCCGCCGATGCGAAGAAAGCTGCACACATCGAAGAAAAGCCGAAAACCGATCTTGGTGTGCCAGAACCAAAAGCGGCACCTGCACCTGCGCCTCTGGCGCCGACACCTGCAGCGGAACCGGCCCCCGCGCCGGCTGCAGAACCTGCACCAGCCCCGGCTGAAACCGCACCAGTGAGCTCCGAGCCGGTAGTACCGCCAGCGGAATCGACGCCGATTACGCCTGCCCCAGCGCCCTTGGAAGAGCCCACGCCCGCCAGCGAAACCATCACGCCACCGACCAACCCGGATATCCCGCCACCGTCAGAGCCGATTCCGGCGATGCCTGCGTCGGGCC
>NZ_WBRZ01000504.1:0-1238 GCF_008923895.1 Pseudomonas sp. GXM4 | reverse complement strand
TATGCCTGTGACATTTGTTTATCTGACACACCGCGTTCGCGAGCAGGCTCGCTCCCACATTGGTCCTGCGGTTAAATCAGGAGCTGGGTTAAGATGCCCACCACCCAAAAAACAACAAGGCTCACCTCGCGCCATGGCGGAAAAAGACACCATTGCCATTCAACTGGTGCGCGAAGCGCTGCTGCAAAGTTGCGCCCCGGGCGCGGCGACGGATGAGGCGTTGACCAAGGTCGGCATCGATCCGGCTCTGTTAACGGCCGATGAGGGCAGGGTGCCGGCCTCGCAATACGCCAAACTCTGGCGCCTGCTGGCACGACGCGGTGATGACGAGTTCTTCGGCATGGACCCGCGCCCGCTCAAGTCCGGCAGCCTGGCATTTCTGTGTCGCAGCGCCATGGCGCAACCGACGCTGGCGGCGGCGCTGGACACCGGTCTGACTTTTCTTTCGCTGATGCTGGAAAAACTGCCGGCGCAACTGGCGCATCAGCAGAGCCTTGCGGAAATCGTCCTGCTCGAAGACGACGCCGAACCGCGCCGCGCCTTTACCTATTTCACTTACTGGATGATCGTGCACGGCGTCGCATGCTGGCTGGCCGGGCGGCGGATTCCGATTCTCGCCATTGAACTGCGCTGCGCCGAACCGGATTTCACTGATGACTATCGGGTGATGTTTTCGGAAAACCTGCGGTTTGAGCGCCCGCGAACACGAATGATCTTTTCCGCTGATTGCCTCGATCTGCCGATCAAACGCAGTGCCGAAGAACTCAAGCGCTTCCTGGCCCAGGCGCCGGCGAACATTCTGGTCAAGTACCGCGACCCCGACAGCCTCGCCAGCCGGATCAAGCAGGATCTGCGACAGCTGCCCGCCGAGCAATGGCCGGAAACCGAGGCGCTGGCCCAGCAACTGTGCATGTCCGCCTCGACCCTGCGCCGGCGTCTGGCCGAGGAAGGGCAGACCTATCAGGGCCTCAAGGACAGTGTGCGCAAGGAGCTGGCAATCACCTGGCTGGCAGAGCCTTCGATCAGTTTCGTCGAGATTGCTGCACGCCTGGGTTTTGCTGATGCCAGTTCGTTCTACAAGGCGTTTCGCAAGTGGTCGGGGTCGAACCCGGGGCATTACCGCACACTGATCCTCAATGAGGTGGTCTGACCCGACGCCTGCGCGAGCAGGCTCGCTCCCACATTTTTGAAATGCGGTCTCCTGTAGGAGCTGCCGAAGGCTGCGATCTTTTGATCTT
>NZ_WBRZ01000503.1:0-1314 GCF_008923895.1 Pseudomonas sp. GXM4 | reverse complement strand
ACTCGTCACTTCCAGACTCTTGATCGTATTTCTCGATATTTCAAAGCAAAATTTTCCGCTTTAATTCGATAGATAACTCGCTAGTCTTGGTTCGCAGTTCTCACAGGATTTGGGCAATGCAGCTACGTAACTCTTCTTCGCGCTATGGTTGGGTCAGCATCTTCATGCACTGGGGCGTGGCGCTGGCGGTCTTCGGGCTGTTTGCGTTGGGTCTGTGGATGGTCGGGCTGGATTACTACAGCACCTGGCGCAAAGACGCGCCGGATCTGCACAAGAGCATCGGTCTGGTGCTGCTGGGTGTGATGGTGTTGCGGGTGGTGTGGCGTTTCATCAGCCCGCCGCCGCCAACTCTGCAAAGCTACAGCCGCATGACCCGTATCGGCGCCAAGTTCGGCCACGGGTTTCTGTATCTGGCGCTGTTCGCTGTGATGATTGCCGGTTACCTGATTTCCACCGCAGACGGTGTCGGGATCCCGGTGTTTGGCCTGTTTGAAGTTCCTGCACTGCTCTCCGGACTACCGGATCAGGCAGATACCGCTGGGGTGATTCATCTCTGGCTGGCGTGGGCACTGGTAATTTTTTCCGGTCTCCATGCGTTGGCAGCATTGAAGCACCACTTTATCGATCGTGATGCGACCCTCACTCGAATGCTCGGTCGCAAAGCCTGAAATTCAACCTCGACTCAAAGGAAAAGAAAGCATGTTGAAAAAGACTCTGGCCGCTCTGGCAATCGGTTCCGCCGTGCTGTCCGCCAACGTAATGGCTGCTGACTATGTGGTAGACAAGGAAGGCCAGCACGCCTTCGTCGACTTCAAGATCAGCCACCTGGGCTACAGCTACATCACCGGTACCTTCAAGGACATCGACGGCAAGTTCAGCTTCGACGCTGCCAAGCCTGAAGACAGCAAGATCGAGTTCAACGTCAACACTGCCAGCGTGTTCACCAACCACGCCGAGCGCGACAAGCACATCGCCAGCGCTGACTTCCTCAACGCCAGCAAATTCGGCAAGGCCACCTTCGTGTCCACCAGCGTCAAGTCCACCGGTGCCAATACCGCTGACGTGACCGGCGACCTGACCCTGCTGGGCGTAACCAAGCCGGTTGTCGTCAAGGCCACCTTCCTGGGCGAAGGCAAGGATCCATGGGGCGGCTACCGTGCCGGCTTCGAAGGCACCACCACCATCAAGCGTTCCGATTTCGGCAAGCAGAAAGACCTCGGTCCGAAGTCCGATGCGGTCGAGCTGTATGTTTCGTTCGAAGGTGTGAAAGCGAAATAAATTTCGCCGCCACATGAAAACGCCCCCGGTCGCAAG
>NZ_WBRZ01000502.1:0-1318 GCF_008923895.1 Pseudomonas sp. GXM4 | reverse complement strand
GGCTCAACTGTCAGAACGCTGCCCCACCAGACTGTCCACCGGCGGCACGCGGGTTTCGCTTTCCATCTGCGTGTCATGCTCGATCTGATGGCTGAAGCGATCCAGTGAAGCATTGGCCGGTGCCGCGTCGCTGGCAAAGACCGGCGGGCTGAGGATGTACGCACCGAGCAAACGGCTGAGCGCTGCCAGACTGTCGATGTGCGTACGCTCGTAGCCGTGGGTGGCATCGCAGCCGAAAGCGAGCAGGGCGGTGCGGATGTCGTGGCCGGCGGTGACCGCCGAGTGCGCATCGCTGAAGTAATAGCGGAACATGTCACGGCGCACCGGCAATTCGTGTTCATCGGCCAGACGCAACAGATGCCGCGACAGGTGATAGTCATACGGCCCGCCCGAATCCTGCATCGCCACGCTCACGGCGTGTTCGCTCGAGTGCTGGCCGGGGGCGACCGGTGCGATGTCGATGCCGACAAACTCGCTGACGTCCCACGGCAATGCCGCCGCTGCACCGCTTCCGGTCTCTTCGGTGATGGTGAACAGCGGATGGCAATCGATGTTCAGTTCCTGGCCGCTGTCGACAATCGCCTTCAGAGCAGCGAGCAATGCGGCAACACCGGCCTTGTCGTCGAGGTGGCGGGCGCTGATATGGCCGCTTTCGGTGAACTCGGGCAGCGGATCGAAGGCCACCACGTCGCCGACATGAATGCCCAGCGACTCGCAATCGGCCTTGGTCGTGCAGTAGGCGTCCAGACGCAGCTCGACATGGTCCCAACTGATCGGCATTTCATCGACCTGGGTGTTGAACGCATGCCCGGACGCCATCAGCGGCAACACGCTGCCGCGAATCACCCCGGTGTCGGTAAACAGGCTGACCCGGCTGCCCTCGGCAAAGCGGCTCGACCAGCAGCCGACCGGGGCTAGGGTCAGGCGACCATTGTCTTTCACCGCACGCACGGCGGCGCCTATGGTGTCCAGGTGCGCCGACACTGCGCGGTCAGGGCTGCTCTTTTTGCCCTTCAACGTCGCGCGGATGGTGCCGCGCCGGGTCATTTCAAACGGAATGCCCAGCTCTTCGAGACGCTCGGCGACGTAGCGCACGATGGTGTCGGTGAACCCGGTAGGGCTGGGAATGGCGAGCATTTCCAGCAGGACTTTTTGCAGGTAAGCCAGATCCGGTTCAGGGATTTGTGTGGTCATGGTCATGGAAACTCCTGATGGGTTGAGCACACCGATGGTTTCGATGAGAGAAAGATTTGTGGCGCCTGATCGGTCCTCATCGCTGGCAAGCCAGCTCCCACAGTGTTGTGTATACCGCGGGAAC
>NZ_WBRZ01000501.1:0-1333 GCF_008923895.1 Pseudomonas sp. GXM4 | reverse complement strand
GGCCCCTGCAGTTCTACCTGAAGACTCCGTATTCAGGTTTTGCGACTGCTTCGCAGCCTAGCGGGGATAAATCCCCTCGCCACAAGGTTCAAGTGCACCGAGCTTTTGTTTTGTTGAATAAGAAGAAGGGAGTTGTACCGATGAAAATGTTTGGCAGGACTCTGCTGACACTGTCCTTAATGGGCGCAATGGTCATGGGCGCCCAGGCCAACGACAAGGTGCTGCGTGTTTACAACTGGTCCGATTACATCGCGCCGGACACCGTGAAAAAGTTCGAAGACGAGACTGGCATTCGCGTGACCTACGACGTCTTCGACAGCAACGAAACCCTGGAAGCGCGCCTGCTCGCGGGCAAATCCGGCTATGACATCGTCGTGCCGTCGAACAGTTTTCTGGCCAAGCAGATCAAGGCAGGGGTCTACCAGCCGCTGGACAAATCGAAGCTGCCGAACTGGAAGAATCTCAACCCGGTATTGCTGAAAAACGCTTCCGCCAGTGATCCGGACAACGCGCATGCGTTCCCGTACATGTGGGGCTCGATCGGCATCGGTTTCAACCCGGCGAAGGTCAAGGAAGTACTCGGCGCCAACGCCCCGACCAACTCCTGGGACTTGCTGTTCAAACCGGAGAACGCGGAAAAGCTCAAAGCCTGCGGCATCAGTTTCCTCGATTCGCCGACCGAAATGCTCCCGGCCGCCCTGCACTATCTGGGCTATCCGGTGAACGACAAGGACAAGGCGCACATTGCCGAGGCCGAAGCGCTGTTCATGAAAATCCGCCCTTACGTGGCGTATTTCCATTCCTCGAAATACATCTCCGATCTGGCCAACGGCAACATCTGCGTAGCGGTCGGTTACTCCGGCGACGTCCTGCAGGCCAAGGCCCGCGCAGTGGAGTCGGGCAACAAGGTGGTGATCGACTACAGCATTCCCAAGGAAGGCGCCGGCAGCTTCTACGACATGGTCGCCATCCCCCGTGATGCGGCAAACGTCGACAACGCCTACCTGTTCATGGACTTCCTGATGCGCCCGGACATCATCGCCGAAGTCACCAACAGCATCGGCTACAGCAACGCCAACGCAGCGGCCACGCCACTGGTGGACGAAGCGATCCGCAACGAACCGGGCTCGTATCCGTCGCAAGCGGTGATGGCGACGTTGTATGCAGTGCCGGATCAGCCGATTGCCACGCAGCGGATCATGACCCGTGGCTGGACGCGGGTGAAGCTCGGTAAATAAGCACACCAGTCAACACTGATAAACCCTGTGGGAGCTGGCTTGCCAGCGATGGCGGTGGGTCAGACAACGATGACGCTAGATGCGCTGGCCCCATC
>NZ_WBRZ01000500.1:0-1336 GCF_008923895.1 Pseudomonas sp. GXM4 | reverse complement strand
ATATATGGTTTCTGACACCCCGCAATCGCGTGCAAGCCCGCTCCCACAGGTTTTTCAGCGTCCCTATAGGCCCAGTAGGGACAGCATGATGAATGTGGCAAACAGCACAAAGTGCGTCATGCCCTCAATGGCGTTGGTTTCGCCGTCATTGAGGTTGATCGCGCTGACGATCAGGGTGATGAAGATCATCACCGTTTGCACCGGGGTCATCGCCATTTGAAACGGCTGGCCGGTGTACAGCGCCATCGCTTCCATCACCGGTACGGTCAGAATCACCGTCGACAGTGACGCGCCCATCGCAATGTTGACCACCGACTGCATGCGATTGGCGAGCGCCGCTCGTAATGCGGTGAGAATCTCCGGCGCGGCGGAAATCGCTGCCACCAGAATCGCCGTGATCACTGGCGGTGCACCCGTGCCTTCCAGGCCCAGATCGAGGGTCTTGGACATCACCTCGGCCAGTGCGCCGATGATCACCACCCCCGACACCAGAATGCCGATCGACAGCGCCAGGCTGACCGGCTTCGGCTCCTGCTCGACCGGCTCCTTCTTGCGACGTTTGTCCGGGTAGCTGTAGCTGAAAAAGTAGCTGTGCGGGCCGACCTGCATGCGCAGGAACAGCGCGTAGAGCACCATCATCGCGCCAATGGTGAACGCCGAATACATCTTCCAGTTAGCCTCGGGAATGAACTCCGGGACCACCATCGATACGCCCATCGCAGTGAGGATCATCACGCTGTAGCTGCGCGCCGAATCGTCATTGTAGGACTGTTCGCCGTGTTTGATCCCGCCCATCAGTGCGGCGAGGCCGAGGATGCCGTTGATGTCGAGCATCACCGCTGAATAAATCGTGTCGCGCACCAGCGTTGCCGAGGCTTCGTTGCTCATCATGATCGCCAGGATCACCACTTCGACCAGCACCGCCGAGAGCGTGAGGATCATCGTGCCGTAGGGGTCGCCGACCTTTTCCGCCAGCAGTTCGGCGTGATGAGCGACGCGCATCGAAGCGGCGACGATAAAGGCGATCAGCAGCAGACCGCCGCCCAGCGCGACGATCTGGCCGCTGTGCAGCAGCCAGTGTTCCAGTGGATAAGCGACGCACGCGGCAAGGACTGCCAGCAGCAGGAAGCTTTCTTGTTTGAGGATCGAGAGCATGACGGGCCTTTTGCCGAAAAGAGCTGATGAAGCTACTGACTGCCGCGCGCCGCTAACGTTTCGTTACATCTTTACGCACCAAACCATGGCGCGCGCACGCTGACTTGCACTGCGTTGGTTCCGACGCTGAAAAGATCGCAGCCTTCGGCAGCTCCTACAGGTCCGCATTCCCATGTAGGAG
>NZ_WBRZ01000050.1:0-24964 GCF_008923895.1 Pseudomonas sp. GXM4 | reverse complement strand
AACAACAAAGCCCCGGCATTTCTGCAGGGGCTTTGTTTTGTATGGTGCCGGCACCAGGAGTCGAACCCGGGACCCACTGATTACAAGTCAGTTGCTCTACCAACTGAGCTATACCGGCGTGTGGGCGACGATTATAGCGATTGGGTAGATCCTGTAAACCCCTGAATTCAGACTATTTTTGCATTCCGGAAAAATCAGGCCCTGCGCAAATTAATGCGCAGCTTTTGTACCTCAAGCGCAGTAAGGCATTTATGCAGGGCGTACGGTTGAGTCTGGGCTTTCGAGACCCTGCAGTTATTCACTCGGCCAGCCCAATATTCGTCGGTTATGTCGTTTTGATTGGCAGCTTATGCACAACTGAGAGGCGCGAGCACTGCTTGGGCGACGTTTTGTGAAGCCATTCTCATCTTGTTCGCAAATCCCTGTTTTACCGGTTTTTATTTATGTGAACAAAAAATGACCAGTGTTGTTAAGTCGACGAAACAGGCGCAGATATTGGATCCACGGAAAATCCATCAACAGAGTTATCCACAGGCCGTAACGTTTTAAGCGCGTTCGGCGAGCAGCAGTAAGTTACGCGGTGTGAGTGAGGTGTCGCAAAAGGTGCCGAGGCGTGCGACGTATCCCTGGTCTGCGATGAAAAGCGCCCGATCCAGATTCAGCCAGAGCTCAAGCGGTCGTCGGAACAATCCGCGAAGCAATTCCAGGTTGCGCACTTCGGCCAACCGCTGCCAACCGGCGGCTTCGAGTGTCGACCAGTCTGGCAAGCCGACTGTGGATAACTCCTTCAGTGCTGACAGATCGAGACAATAGTCCGCAAACGGTTTGTCCAGCCAGGCGCTGGGCAGGGAGGGCGTTGGCAGGTATTGGTCGACGCCGCGCACTTGCCGTTGCAGCAGGTCGAAAGCCAGGCGACGAGCCATTGAGGTGTCGCGCTGACGTCGGACGCGCGCACCGGCGGTGACGGTTTCGCTCATCGGCAGCGACAGATCTTCCAGCGAGAGCTGTAGAAGCGATGCCGATCCTGCGCAGGACAAGGCGTGATATTCGTTGCGACTGATGCGGTTGTAGCAGCAGGGCGCAATCGCCATTTGCTGGCAACCTGCGGCACTGGCCAGTTGCATCAAGCGCACATGAAGATCACCGCACGCGTGGAGGGCGACGGGGGTGTGCGCGGCGTTCAATACGGCCGGGGCGTCTGCCGCGAGTACATCCTGTTCGACATGCAAAGCGTGCAGATGATGACGCTGACTCAAGGCCTGACCGCTGGCGACCAGCACCGGATCGTATTCAACGCAAGTCAATTGTTGCCCGGCACCCAACAGGCGCCGTCCCAGATGCCCTTTGCCGGAGCACCAGTCCAGCCAATGCGTCGGCTGCGAGGCAAAGGATAGGCGACCGGCAAACGCCTCGATCTGCTGCCACTTGCGCCCAGGCACATCGACATTCAAGCGATGCCCGGCAGCTTCAAGCGCACGCCCCGGCAACCCACCGACCGCACTCAACTCTGCCGACAACTTCGCCAATGAAGCGAACGGCTCTGGCGCATCGACAAGATCAGCAGGATGGTTATGCGCGCGTTCTGCATCTTCCAGCGATCGCCCGCGTAGCCACGCAGACAGCTCCGGGTAGGACGCTTCCCATGGAAGTTGTAGGTGAGTGAACGGTCGAGGTTTCCACAGCGCCTGATGCTCAATCAGAAAAGCATCCAGCGCGGTGAAACGGGCGAGTAGGGCCTCGCCCGTCAGCACGTGGGAAGTATCAGCGGCCTTGGCAGGCATCGACGCGCAGCCAGCGTTCCAGCAGCTTGAAGCCGCGAACCAGCACGTAAGCCATGACCAGATAGAACACACCGGCGGCGAAGAAGATCTCCACCGGCAGATAAGTGCGGGCGATGATCGTGCGGGCCATGCCGGTGAGTTCCAGCAGGGTCACGGTGCTGGCCAGGGCGCTGGCCTTGAGCATCAGGATCACTTCGTTGCTGTAGGCCGGCAGGCCGATGCGCGCGGCACGGGGCAGGATGATGTAGAACATCGCTTTGGGCCTGGACATGCCCAAGGCCCGCGCGGCTTCGATTTCACCCGGCGGAATTGCCTGAATGGCACCGCGCAGAATCTCGGCGATGTACGCCGCCGTGTGCAAGGTCATGGTCACGGTCGCGCACCAGAACGGATCGCGCAGGTAGGGCCACAACGCGCTTTCACGCACCGCGTCGAACTGCGCCAGGCCGTAATAGACCAGGAACAGCTGCACCAGCAGCGGCGTGCCGCGGAAAAAGAAGATGTAGGCGTAAGGCAGCGAGCGCACGTACCAGCGCTTCGAAGAACGGGCGATGCCCAGCGGAATGGCGAGCAGCAGGCCGGCGATGACCGCGATGGCGACCAGTTCCAGCGTCAGGGTCGCGCCCTGTGCCAGTTTCGGCAGCCACTTGATGATGACTTCCCAGTTCATTGCGCGCTCCTCGCAAAGCCGCGAGCGGCGCGTTTTTCCAGCAAGTGCATGCCGGTCATCGCCAGCACCGTCAGGCCGAGGTACATGATCGCGGCGACCATATAGAAGGTGAACGGTTGTTTCGACACGGTCACACCGATCTGCGCGTGACGCATGATTTCTTCCAGACCGATGACCGATACCAGCGCGGTGTCTTTCATCAGGATCATGAACAGGTTGCCCAGGCCCGGCAGGGCGATGCGCCACATCTGCGGCATGATCAGTCGGGTAAAAATCCGCCACTTCGACAGGCCCAGGGCCTGGCCGGCCTCACGGTGACCCTTGGGAATGGCCAGCAGGGCGCCACGAAACACTTCCGTGGCGTAGGCGCCGAAGCACAGACCCAGTGCGATCACACCGGCGGCAAAGGCGTTGAGTTGCAGGTCGGGGTTGCCGAAATACTCACCGAGGGCGCGCATCAGGTTGACCGTACCGAAGTAGATCAACAGCACCCAGAGCAATTCCGGGACGCCGCGTACCAGCGTCGAATAAGTGCCGCCAAGCCATTGCAGCGGCTTGTACGGGGAAGTCTTGGCCAAGGCGCCGAGCAGGCCGAGCACCAGGCCCAGGCACAGGGCGGTGAGGGCCAGTTGGACGGTCATCAGCGCGCCAGCGGCGAGCGCCGGGCCGAATCCGTAGAGGTCGATAATCATGGGTTTCTGTTCAAATTGCGGCAGGCAAAGTCGGGAGCCGGTGCCGCTTGATCACGGCGCCGGTCCCACAGGTCAGATCAATAGATGCTGAACGGGAAGTACTTGTCGTTGATTTTCTTGTAGGTACCGTCAGCGACGATTTCCTTCAGCGCGGCGTTCAGCTTGTTGCGCAGTTCGTTGTCACCCTTGCGCACGGCGATGCCGATCTTGTCGCTTTCCACTACCGGGTCGCCCTTGAACTCGTAGTTCTTGCCGTCGTCGGTTTTCAGCCAGTCGTAGTTGGCGTACTTGTCGGCGAGGATCGCGTCGACACGGCCGGAGGTCAGGTCGAGGTAGGCGTTTTCCTGGGTGTCGTAGAGGCTGACCTTGATATCGTCACCGTAGGTGTCTTCCAGCCAGGTGCCGGCCAGCGTTGCGCGCTGGGTACCGATGGTCTTGCCCTTGAGCGAGTCCTTGTCGGTTTTGAAGTCGACGTTTTTCGGCGCGATGAACTGCAATTTGTTCGAGTAGTACGGGTCGGTAAAGTCCACCGCGGCTTTGCGCTCTTCGGTGATCGACAGCGAGGAAATCAGGAAGTCGAACTTCTTCGCGTTCAGCGCCGGAATGATGCCGTCCCAGTCGGAAGTGACGACGGAACATTCGGCTTTCATCTTCGCGCACAGGGCGTCGCCGATTTCCTTGTCGAAGCCGACCACCTGGCCGCTCGCGTCTTTATTGTTGAACGGCGGGTAGGCCGCTTCGATGCCCATCTTCAGGGTTTCAGCCATGACGCCGGCGCTGAACGCGAGGGTGACGGCGGCGGCCAGGAAGACCTTTTTGAAATTCTGCATGCATGTTGCTCCGTTAGCGGTTGCTGGACATGAATTGTTTGCAGCGCGCCGAAAGCGGGTTGTCGAACACCTGCTGTGGCGATCCTTGCTCTTCTATAAGGCCCTGATGAAGGAACACCACTTCGCTGGAGACCTGGCGGGCGAAGCCCATTTCGTGGGTCACGAGCAGCATGGTACGGCCTTCTTCGGCCAATGCGCGGATGACACTAAGTACTTCCTGAACCATTTCCGGGTCAAGCGCGGAGGTGGGTTCGTCGAACAGGATCACCTTCGGCTGCATTGCCAGCGTGCGGGCGATGGCGGCGCGTTGTTGCTGACCACCGGACAATTGCGCCGGGTAGGCGTGGCGCTTGTCAGCGATGCCGACCTTGGCCAGCAGGGCTTCGGCGACTTCGACGGCCTCGGCCTTGCTCTGACCGAGCACGCGGCGCGGGGCCTCGATGACGTTGTCGAGCACGCTCATGTGCGGCCACAGATTAAAGTTTTGAAATACAAAACCAATCTCCGAGCGCAGGCGATTGATCTGTTTGCCGTCGGCGGCGACCAGTTCGCCGTTCTTCGCGGCCTTGAGCTTGAGTTCTTCACCGGCCACGAGGATCTGGCCCTGATGCGGGTTTTCCAACAGGTTGATGCAACGCAGGAACGTGGACTTGCCGGAACCGGAAGAGCCGAGGATCGAGATCACGTCGCCGTCGCGGGCGGTCAGCGAGATGCCTTTGAGCACCTCCAGCTGTCCGTAGCGTTTGTGCAAGTTGCGGATTTCAAGCGCGGGCGTGGCCTCAGCCATGTGCGTTCCTCATATATGTTGCGCTCCTGCTGTTGGCGGGCCTTTCTGGCGAGGCGGCCAAGCTAGCATAGCGTTTCAATGGCAGCCAACAGCGCTACGAGCGGTAAACGGGTGGCATGTGGCGGGTTGTCGCATCGGCGCAGCAGACTGTCGCCCCATCAACAACCGAACGGGTGTTTGATCATGCAAACCCGTGGGTGCCGCGTAAAAAAAGGCGCGATGTTGCCAGCTTTGGCGGGGTGTTGGAAGCGCTATCCGGCCGAACGTTCCTTATTCGCCCTTTTTCTGTGCGCCGCACACTTTTTCTGTGCGTTTCTGGTGCGCGGATTCGGCTTGAAAGTGAGTCGCCGGGTAACGTTCTGGCGAATAGCCATTAAACTCAATGACTTGCATCGGATGCCGAAGCCCCCGGCACTCAAGGACTTGAAACATTTTGGCGCAAATATTGCGTGCAGAATAAGGAACAGGCCGTTGGATTCTTTTTACGAGAAAGAATTTACAGACGCGCCGGACGCACTCGCTTTCCTTGCAAAGGTAGTCTCTATGAGCAGTACCCCAAGCTCCACAGGCCTCGAACAGGGGCTCAAACCGCGTCATGTGACCATGTTGTCGATCGCCGGTGTGATCGGCGCCGGTCTGTTTGTCGGCTCCGGCCACGCCATTGCTGCCGCCGGCCCGGCCGTGCTGCTGGCTTACGCCGCCGCCGGTACGTTGGTGGTGTTGGTGATGCGCATGCTCGGCGAAATGGCCGTGGCTTCGCCGGACACCGGTTCGTTCTCGACTTACGCTGATCGCGCGATCGGTCACTGGGCCGGTTTCACCATCGGCTGGCTGTACTGGTGGTTCTGGGTCCTGGTGATTCCCCTGGAAGCCAACGCCGCCGCAACCATCCTGCACGCGTGGTTTCCGGGCGTGGACATCTGGGCTTTCGCTCTGGTCATCACCATGCTGCTGACCGTGACCAACCTGTTCAGCGTGAAGAACTACGGCGAGTTCGAGTTCTGGTTCGCCCTGATCAAGGTGCTGGCGATCATCGGCTTCATCGGCCTCGGTCTGGCGGCGATTTTCGGTTTCCTGCCGACCAGTCAGGTCAGCGGTGTGTCGCATCTGTTCGACAGTGGCGGCTTCCTGCCCAACGGCATGGGCGCTGTGCTGGGCGCGATACTGACCACCATGTTCTCGTTCATGGGCACCGAGATCGTCACCATCGCGGCGGCGGAATCGAAGGACCCAGGCAAGCAGATCTCCAAGGCGACCAACTCGGTGATCTGGCGGATCGGCCTGTTCTATCTGGTTTCGATTTTCATCGTGGTGGCGCTGGTGCCGTGGAACGATCCTACCCTGGCCAACCTCGGTTCCTACCAGACCGTACTTGAGCGCATGGGCATTCCCAACGCCAAGATGATCGTCGACATCGTTGTGCTGGTGGCAGTGACCAGTTGCCTGAACTCGGCGCTGTACACCTCCTCGCGCATGCTGTTTTCCCTCGGCAAGCGCGGCGATGCCCCGGCCATGTCGACCCGCACCAACAAGAGCGGCACGCCTTACTGGGCGGTGATGCTGTCCACCGGCGCAGCGTTCCTCTGCACCTTCGCCAACTATGTGGCTCCGGCCGCGGTGTTCGAATTCCTCCTGGCCAGCTCCGGCGCCATCGCCCTGCTGGTGTACCTGGTGATCGCCTTCTCGCAACTGCGCATGCGCAAGCAGCGCATGGCGCGCGGCGAGAAGATCGTCTTCAGCATGTGGCTGTTCCCCGGGCTGACCTGGGCGGTGATCCTCTTCATCGTCGCCGCGCTGACCATCATGCTGTTCCAGGAAGCCCACCGCGTGGAGATCCTTGCCACGGGCCTGCTGAGCCTGATGGTGGTGGCTGCCGGTCTGCTGGTATCACGCCGTCGCAAGCTGGAGAAGCGTGGTGCGGTGGTGTTGAACTGATCCGCAACCAGTAATGCAAAACGGCCGCTGTCAGGGATGACTAGCGGCCGTTTTTGTTTCTGAGCTTTCCAGTCAGGTTAAACCCAGTCCTCGATTCGCAAACCGGAAACGCGTTGAAACTCCCGTACGTTGTTCGTCACTACAATGAGTCCAAGTGAGCGTGCGTGGCCAGCGATCATTTGGTCGTATGGCCCGATCGGCGTTCCAGCCTTCGCGAGTTCAGATCGAACCATCCCGGCCTGTGCGGCTGCGTCGTTATCGAAAGGCAAGACATCCAGTCGCGCGACAAATCCTTCAACAATTCCCAGATTTTTCTCCGGGGCCGCCGACTTTTCAGCACCGTAAGTAAGCTCCATAAGCGTGATAGCGCTGATGCACAACTGCCCGGAATGTCGATTGAAGGCTTCCCGGACAATTTGTGGTTTGTTCTTGATGGTGAAGATGCAGATATTTGTATCCAGCATGTACTTGATCATCAGAACGACTCGCGCTCCTGTTCAGTGGGTTGCTCACGGTTAGCCATGAAATCAGGGCTGACGCTGTCGCCATCAAACCAGCTATCCCAGCTTTCTCCAGCAGGCGTAATGACGCGTGTTCTGCCAATCGCGATGACTTCCACTCGTTTAACGTCGGCGGGCATCGCAACTGCCTTTGGCAGTCGGACTGCCTGACTTCTGTTGCTCATGAAAATTGTGGTCTGCTCCATATTCGAGCTCCCGGGTCTGTTCCTGTGATTAGCTCAGGATAGATCGTGCTGGGGATATGTCAATGGGATATACATCGTCACCGGACAAAGAGTAGCTAGGTCATCCAAACAAAAACGGCCGCTGTCAGGGATGACTAGCGGCCGTTTTTTGTTTCTGAGAAGGGCTTATTCGCTCTTGTCTTCCTGGGGCTCTACCGACTTGCCATAAGCATCCAGCGCCACGCCGAAATCCGTAATGAACTGCGGCTCGCTCAGCCAGGCCTGGGCCTGTTCGATGGTCATGCCGTCGGCCCACATGCGGTAGTCGATGAGCATATCGGCGGCCAGGTGGGTGGCGGCCATGCCTTCGTTGTCGGCGTTTTCCATGTCGAGCAGTTCAGGATGGTCGACGATGATGAAGGCCAGTTCGCGCAGCAGGGTCAGCAGCATTTCGTTGCGGCTGACGGCTTCGGCGTCGCGCATTTTGCTGAACATCGCCAGGGTGTATTCCGGGATCGGCTCGGCGAGGTGGCCGAGGTCTTCGTCCTGATCCAGCGGTTTGCGCCCGACCATACGGATCTGCTTGGCTTTGGCCTTGGCGCGTTTGGCGCGTTTCTGTTGCTTGTTCAGGGATGCCATGGGAGCTCAGTTCTTCTGTTGGGTTTGTGCCGCGATCGCGTCGGATGCCGCTACATAGTCAGCCTGGAATGCCGGGGATTCGATCCACGCCAGCGCGCCAGCCTCGTCGGTTTCCTGCGACCACTGGCGATACTCGATCAGCGCGGCGAGGATGAAATCCATCGCGCCTTCTTCACCTTCCTGCTCATAGACCAGTTCCAGCAGCGGATCTTCAAGGAACGCGGTGCACATGGCCTGTTGGCTGATCTTCTCGGCGTCGATCATTTTCTTGAACAGCTCGGTCAGGTCCACCGATTCGAAATCGATGCGGTCGTCGTTCGGGTCGAGCTCGACCGGCGCTTCGGCACGCTTGGTGCGGTTCTGCTTGGCCTTGGCTTTGGCCCGGGTGGCGCGTTTTTGCTGCTTGTTGGCGGAGGCCATGATGTGTTCCGTCGTGCGTTGAGAGGGGCTCAGCTGCGTGGCACTTGTCGGCCGGGTGTATCGGCGGCCAGTGCGCCGGTCTGCAGCCAGGTCAGAGCAATGGGCCATAGTGTGGCTTGGTATGCGCTGCGAAAAAAGCCGAAATGTCCGACTTGTCGTTCGCCGATGTCCTGCGGCGCAATGCGCAGATGGGTTTTTGCCGCGTTGCTGAAGTAGCCGAGCAGGCGTTCGATCGCCGGGATCGTGCCGTAAGGATCATCGCTGAGGCTGATGGCCAGAGTCTGCGCGCGGACCTTGGCGAACGGCGGGGCGCCCGCCTTTTTCATCAGTGCGCGACCGCTTGGGCGTTGCTCGTAACGCGCGGTGGGTGTGCTCCAGTCGCAAACTACGCCGGTTGGCGTGTCCTCCAGCCAACCCAGCCGTTTGCCGGGGAAATAGCCGCAGAGCAGCGTCATCAAAGGCATGACCACATGCCACTTGCCGAACATCCGCCAGCGATGTTGAGGCGCGTAATCGCGCCAGTAAGCGAACTGCGCACCGACACTTACCAATCGTCGGATCACGTTGCCCGACTCCGCCAAGCCCGCCGCGCAACCACCGAAGCTGTGGCCGACCACATCGATTGGCTGACCGGGAAACTCCCGCTGCGCCCGTTTGAGCATCGCTTCGAAATCCAGCGCGCCCCAGTCGGTCCACGAGGCGCGCAGCCCTTTGATCGATTCGCTGCGTGATTCGCCAATGCCCCGGTAGTCGTAGGTCATCACGTCGAAGCCGTGACTGAACAGATAGGCTGCGAACCTTGAGTAATGGCGACAGCGCACCGAGGTGGCGGCGTTGATGATGACCACCGGGCGCTGTGGATCGGGCGAACTGTGGCGCCAGGTGAATCCGCCGAGTGCGTAGCCGTCGTCGGCAGTTTCCTTGAAGGACGTGCCTTCAGCTGCATTCAAAACTGGTTGGCTCAACTCTGCGTCTTCCAACTCGAATGGGGGCTTGCTGCCTATGGCGCTTGACCTCGGCGGTTAGGTGCCAACCATAGTCGCCGCGCTGATCAAGAACAATCCGGCCGGTTCATTCACTGGATTGAATGAGCATGCGTTCTTCGATCAACGCCTGTTCGCGGTTGAGTTCAGCACGTAACTCTTCTTCGCTCGGCAGTATCGTCTTGTAGCTGCTGGCGAACAGTTGCTCATTGCCTTTGAGCATGGAATAGCGCGCCACCGAGTCATTGCTTTCCGCGCTCAGAATGATACCGACGGTTGGCTTGTCACCTTCGCTGCGCTTGAGCTCGTCGTACATGCGCACATACATGTCCATCTGCCCGACATCGCGGGCGCTGAGCTTGCCGCGTTTCAGGTCGATGATCACGAAGCACTTGAGCAGGTAGTTGTAGAACACCAGATCGATATAGAGGTCGACGCCGTCAGTGCTGATGCGTTGTTGGCGGGCGACAAAGGAAAAGCCTTTGCCAAGTTCAAGCAGAAAGCTTTGCAAGTGGTCGATGAGTGCTTGTTCGAGTCCGCTTTCCCTGACTTTGCCTGCCGAGGGCAGGCCGAGGAATTCGAGCATGACCGGATCGCGAATGAATTCCCGCGGATTGCATTTCATCGCGTCGATGTTGGTCGTGGCTTCCTCGACCACCTCGGCTTTGTCCTGACTCATCAGCAGGCGCTCGTAGTAGAGCGTCAGGATCTGACGATCAAGGGCGCGGCTTGACCAGTTGAGGTCGGCGCATTCGTTCATGTACCACAGGCGCGCTTTCTCGCTTTCGACCCGCAGTAGCCGGCGGTAGTGGGTCCAGCTCAATTCGGGACGCAGTGCGTCTCGAATTGGAAATTTTTGATAAAACAGCCGCATCTTCCACAAATTGGTTTCATCAAACCCTTTCCCGAATTGCCCGGTCAGATCCTTAGCCAGTAGGCCAATCAATTTTTTCCCATATCCCGCACGTTGGGCTCCCTGTTGTTCAAACTCGACGATATGCCGGCCGATTTGCCAACAGGTCTGCACCTGGATCGTATCGACCGCGCGCAGCACTTTTTGCCGCGCCTGGCGAATCAGCTCGCCCAGTTCGCCCAGCAGTGAATCGATTTTATGGTCTTGCGTATCAGCAGGTTTGAGCTGGCTCATCGGTTCTTCCGCATTCTGGAAACAGAGACGCAAGCATGCCGGGGAAGGCGGCGCAGGTATGTCGGGCGAACCTGCGAGTTCGGAAGGAAGGGCGGGACAGGCGTTGCAGGACTTTGCCACCGGAAGGCGCGGAACAGGGTAAATGTCCGTAGTCCATTTCGTACTTTTGCCCAGTCAATCGCCGCAGAGTTGGCGGCGCTGCAGTGAGCGATCTGGTGTTGCGCTGGAAGGAGAGGAACCTGCAGGTAAGAGGCTGCTTCAAAAAAGCACCTCAGTTGCATCATCGCGAGCGCTTGCCCTTCGGCCTCTGCTCACGCATCCGTCCTTTGCGATAAATCCACAGCCCGAACACACCGATGGCCAACATGAACGCGGTCCAGAAGCTCTGCCAAACGAACTCGAACCAGTATCGCCGAGGTTGCAGTGCCAAGGTGTAGGTGCTGCGCGGTCCACGATTGTTGGTGGTGATGGAACCGCTGATCCAGCTTTCGATAAGCATGTAGATCGAAAGACACACGGCTAAGGCAATCAGCACGCCAGCGAGCACGGTAAGCCAAAATGTCCAGCGGCTCGGGCGATACGGCGGGGGATGCGGCAAGCGAATACGGGTTCTTTTCTGATTCATAAGCAGGGCTCGCCCAAGCCGGTCAGGAGACTGCCGGCTCTTGCAGCTGTTCAGTCGGCATATGCCGCGGGCTCGTCGGGCGTGCGGCAAGGTGGGCGCATTCAGCGATCACCTTGAGAATGCCGATCACCGCCGGCGTCAGCGCAGTGCCGAGGCAGATGCGCACGCCTGTGGAAGCCTGGCCGTCGGCGAAAAAGATGCCGCTGCCAGCCACGTGGCAACCGCGCTCCGTGGCCAGTTGCTGCAGCGCAGACATGTCGGTGTGTGCCGGCATTTCGACCCAGTGGATGAAGCCGCCGCGCGGGGGCACATAGGCGGTCCCGAGCGGGAAATCCGTGCGCACCAGTGCTTCGACAAAACTCGCCAGCGAGGACAGTTGCGATCTCAATCTGGCGCAGTGTTCGTCCATGTAGCCACGGCCGATGAATTCATTGAGAACATTTTGCGCCAGGCTGGAAACGGCCAGGTTGCGCGAAAACATCTGCGCGAGGATGGCATTGCGGTATTTGCCGGCCAGACACCAGCCGACGCGATAACCCGGCGCGATGGTTTTCGAAAAGGACGAGCAATAGATCGTCTGGCCGCTGCTGTCGTAGCTCTTGAGGGCGCGCGGTCGATCAGCTTCGGGCACCAGGTCGAAGAAGATGTCGTCTTCGATGATCGGCACATCCGCTTCCCGGGCGATCCTTGAAAGTCGCGCGCGCGCTTCGTCGGGCATGATGAAGCCACGCGGATTCTGCAGCGTCGGATTGAGAAAAATCACCGCGACCTTTTTTTGCTTCAGGGCTTCTTCCAGATGATCGACATCCAGGCCCGTGCGGCCGTCGGTGCGGATCGGCAGGGCGCGCATGCCCAGGCGTTCGATGGTCTGCAGGATGCCGTAATAGGTCGGGGTTTCGATGGCGACTGTAGCGCCTTTCGACGCGACGGCTTCCAGGGCCAGTTCGAGAGCGATGGTGTCGCCCGATGTCACCAGAATATCGTCCGGCCCGCAGACTACACCGCGGGTCAGCATCAGCCCGGCGATGCGCCGTCGCAGCGCTGGCAGGCCGGGTGGCGCGACCAGACCGCTCAGCGCGTTGTCAGTCCTGGCGGCCAGCACCGAGAGGCATTTGTTGAGCAATACGTTGGGCGTGAGATCGCTGTGCAGAACCGCCGAATTCAGCGATGCAGTGGTGCGCGACGCTGCTTCGGAGAGCATCGCGACCACCGCATGATTGACGTTGACGGTGACACTGGAAAAGTCGAAAGCGCCGGACGGTTTTGCCCGCCCTGATGCCGAGACGAAGTAGCCGACGCGCGGCACTGTCGAGACGTAGGCGTCGGCCTCGAGATCGGCCAGCGCCCGCTGCACCGTGGTGATGCTGGTCTCGAACATCCGCGCCAGAACGCGGATTGACGGCAGTTTCGCTTCGGCCGCCAGGTCACCGCTGTCGATCTGGCGAATAATCCAGTCCTTGACTATCCGCCAGCGCTTGTCCGGCAAATCAAACCTGTCCATAAGTTCTCTGTGATGATTCGAAACAATTCACAGAAAGTAGAGCAAAACGATCCCCGTTGCAGCAACTATGACGATGTTCAGCGCCACCAGACCGAAGGCGAAGCGGATCAGGCTGTTTTCTTCCTGGCGGTTGGCCCCGGCAAGTCCGGTGATCAATGACAGGATCGACAGCGAGCCAAGTGCGCCATGGCCGGCGGCGCTGTTGACCATTGCCGCCAGCCACGCCCCGTGTTCGCTGCTCAGCGCGGCAATGGACGGCATCACCAGCGTGTTGCCGCCGACGTTGGAACCGGTGACATAACCGGCAATCCCTGCCAGCAGGGCGATCGTCGGCGCCAGCGAAATACCCGACATGGATTGCAACGCGCTTTGCGCTTCGACGAGGAATCCGGCGTTGACCATCACCTGGGACAGCAGCAGGAACAGGAAGATTGTCGTGACCGGAAACTTCGCGCGGTTCAACAGCGCTTGCCAGGGAAAACCGGCGCCTGCGGTTTGCCTGAACGCCATCAGCAACGTCACGATCAGCAGCGCCAGCCCGGGAGACGCCAGCGGCTTCCACGAAACGTGTTCGCCCCTGACGACCCATAGACCATCCCAGCCCGACAGCACGAACAATCCGCGCGACGCCACAATCACTCCCAGCAAGGCCAGATAAGGCCATGCCGCGCTCGGCCAGCGCACCAGTTTTTTCCGTTGCGCCCAGGAGATGCCCAGGCCAACGCAAGCCACGGCCAGCCCGGCCAGCACACCGGAAACTTCCGGGCCGAGCCACAGGTTGACGCCAAACAGCACGGCAACGAACAGGGCAGTCACGACAAGCAGCCCCAGCCACGCTGTCATCTTGCGGATGCCGGCCTGCCACAAGGCCAGGGACGCCAGGCAGAGGAACACTGGCGCGCTGATCAGCGCCGAATGGCTGCCGAGGGTTTGCGCCGGCAAATGCGCCAGCAGGGCACCGATCACCGTTGCCAGACCCAGTGTGCCCCACGGCATGATGACCATGCCGGCGAGGGCAATTTTCATCCCCGATTGGCGAGTGAAAAGCCCCATCAGCAGCGGCACCGTGGCGATCAGCGAAACGCCGAAGCCGGTCATCGCTTCCAGCAGCGGCGCCAGGCCAAGCACGATGAAAATCACCTGCGCCGGGGGTGTCCAGCCGAGTTCCTTGACCCATGCGCCGATGGCCTGCGGTGCACCGCCGCGCTCGACCAGAATGACGAAGGCCAGCCCCGGGACGATGACGCACGCGGTGCTGAGAAACAGGATCGTGGTGTCTTGAAAAATCGCCGAGGAGATGGCCGCTGACACCGGCCCGGCAGCGCCCAGAGCCCACAGCACCAGCACCAGTACCACACCGGCCAGCGCCGCTTGTACTGGTGGACGCCGGAGGATCAGGATCAGCGCGATCACCAGCGCGATCGGTGACATTTGCAGCAATAGAGAGCTCATAGCGTTTTCCTTGGCCTAGTCGTGCGTCTGTCCGCTGTACTCGGTCGCCCGCATGGACGCGCGCTGACAGAACGTCTGATACCACTCGCTCAGGCGTGCCTGCGCCGAGAAGTCCGAGAGTTGACGGAAAGCGATCCAGTCCAGGGCCGTCGCCAAGGCGATGTGGCCGACGGTGATCGGGCCATTGAGGTCGACATGCTCTTCGATGAAGCGATACGCCTCCTTGAGTTTGTAAGCCTGGCCGTCCGCGTACGCCGGATAGCGCAAAGCCTCGGGGCGCCGCTCGACTTCCCAGCGCAGCTTGATGCCGACGTCGCACATGCCCTGCGCCAATGCCTGCAGGCGCAGCGCCTTGTAGCGCTCGGGGCCGCTTGCCGGGATGAATTTTCCACCACCGCTCAGGTCATCGAGGTATTCGCAAATCACGATTGAATCAAACAGTGCGCTGTCGTCGGGCAGCATCAGCACCGGCACTTTACCCAAGGGGTTGGCCTGGTAAATGGTCGCGTTCGGTGAAGTCGGGCTGGTCTCGTGATGTATCACCTCAAGGCTCGATGCGATGCCAAGTTCGTGAGCCAGCACCAACACCTTGCGGGCGTACGGCGAATGCGTCTGATAGTAGAGTTTCATGCGCGAGTTCCTGTCTCAAGGATGGCGGTGGCGACTCGATGGGCGTCCATGAACAGCCGCGAAGGTGCGCCCGCCGAGGTGACGTAGTGGTTGTAATAACAGGAGCCTTCGGCGAGCGGTCCCAGCACCCAGATGTCATGCACCGCTTCGCCGCTGTTCGACCTTGGGTTGCACGCCGCGTCGACATCGATGCCGTCGATGCCCGGCACATCGGTGCGTGGACGCACAAGGCCCAGGCGCGCGAGGTCGCGCACAGGTGCGCAGTCGCTGTGGGTGACGCCGCTGCTCTGGACGTAACCGGCGATTCGCTTGAAGTGCTCGATCGCGGGGCGTGAGCCGGGCTTGAGAAAGGTCAGCAAACCGGCGTCACACAGCGCGAGCAGATCGGCGTGGCGCTCCTTCTGCGGGCCGGCGACCAGACGATTGATCGCCTTGTGCCAGCGGCCATAGAACTGCCGATGCGAATCTTCGGTGAGCCCGTCGAAATCCACCGCCTCACGCAGCCGGTCACGCAAGTCGCGCCAGACTTCGATGGCGGCTTTGATCGGCGACGCGCCGCGTCCCAGGCGTGCTTCATGCAAATCGGCTTCGAGGGTGTCGTAAATCCATGCGTGATAGTTGTAAGGCGTGACGCTGTCGGGCAGTTTGTGGCTGATCAGCTCCAGCGGATTGATTGCCCCGGCAATCGCTTCGAACTCGCGCAGCAAAGCTTCGCAGGCGACAACACCTGCTGGGCCGGCAACGCTGACGGTTCTGAGCTGCTCAAGCAGCTGTTGTGGCGCTGAGGGTTTATGCAGAACGGCGACCGCAGCGGCACGCATCTCCAGCAGCAGCAGCGGCAGAATGTCCCGTTCGAAATCCAGCCGGCGGTTGTGCGCGTTGAGCCGCAACGACTCGATACGCTCGCTCGTCAGCAGCACAGCGGTGTGGCGCCGGCAGCCAATCAAGCCGTTGGGGCGAGTACGAAAAGGCAGCCCGTCCCGCGACTGAATGAAGATCACCGGCTCCTGACCCGACGGCTGGTAAGTGTGACTGCCATCGGCCATGGGTTTGTAGATCCCGCCTCTGCCAGCCGTCAGCGCCGCCAGGGTGTCCATGGCGCCCAGGCCCAACCCTTCGATCAACACCGTTTCGCCGGGCTCGACGGTGGTGAGGCTGCCGGGCAGCGGATAGACGTTATCGACCCGGTTCTGCCCCGCCAGGCGCAGACGCCCGGTGTGGCCAACGGTCAGCACCAGACGATCCACCGTCACCGCAGCGCCGTCGGCGGTTAGCAGAAGGTATTGCTGGTTCTCGTTGCGCTCGACCGCCGTGACCTGATGCCGATGCAGATTGACCGTGACCCAGCCGGGTGCGGTCGTGAGGATCCGCGTGAAGGCGTCGGCCAGATAAGCGCCGAGCAGGTGCCGTGGCAGAAAATCCTCCGGCTCGACGTCGCGACCGTCGGCGGCGAGCAGGCCGCTGTCGGGGTCAACCTTGACGCGCTGTGCTCGGCACCACGCGAGAAAGTCCGGCCCTGGCCGTTCCCGGGCGTCGGTCAGATCACCGAACGCTGCTGCGTCGGGAAATACCCCGAGCTGACCGGCGACGGTGTTGAGCAACAGGTAGTCCGGTTGATCGGGCCAGTGCGCGCCGCTGCCGAGCACGTTGGGCTCGAAGATGTCGATGACCATCGGTTGTTGCGGGCGTTCCTCGGCGCGGCTCAACAGGCGCTCGAATATCGACAATCCGCGCGAACCGCAGCCGACCAGGCCGATGTGTACAGGGGCCTTCACCATCTGCGCTCCTCGCCAAAAAACGACGGGATGGCAATTGCCGTACCGGCCGCCACCGCAATGTCGTGGATCATCCGGCCAATCGCGAGATCGAGAATGCCCATGCCGAATGGCGAATAGATCAGCGGTTTGTCCTGGGCGACATGCAGGTCACCGCGAATCAGCTGCGCCACTGTGCCGGTGACAAAGTCGCGATGGCCGTATTGCTGCTCGGCCAGATGCGGTGAGGTATTGGCCTTCAGGCAATGGGTGATGTCGTCGAAGTAGTTGTAACTTTCCTCGATGATTTCGGCGCCGATATCCCGCAGCGAGATGTTCAGAACAATCTGCCCCGAGCGGAACGTGCCCTGGCTTTTTACGTACGGCTCGCCCGCGCTGGTGGCGAACACCACGATGTCGGCAGTCAGTGCTTCTTCGAGCGACAGCAGGCGTACATCCGGCAGGCCCAGTTGTTCACCAAATTCCGCGAGGGCTTGCGCCGATTCCGCGTTGAGATCGTGAATGCCCACGCTGTCGAAGGACCAGTCGTCGGCGACGAAAGTCTCGAGGATATTTCTTGAGATTACCCCGCCACCAATGATCGAAAGTGTCGCCGCGTGGCGGTTCTGGCCATTCAGCCACCAGGCACCCAATACCGCCGACGCCGCCGTGCGCACGGCACTGATCAGCGCACCTTCGAGCAGGGCGTAGGGGTAACCGGTCTCGGGATCGTTGAGAATCAGCACCGCAGATGCGCGCGGAATGCCTGACTTGATGTTGTCGGGATAACTGGCAATCCACTTGATCCCGGAGACGGATTGATCGCCCTCGCTGTCGACGATGGCCGCCGGCAGCGCAATGATCCGGTTCGCCGGTTGCGCAGGGAAACGCAGGAAATAACTGTCGGGGTTAACGGTTTCGCCACGCTCGTGGGTCAGGTAGGTCTGCGCCACCATGTCGATGGTTGCATGCCGCAGCCCGTTGAGGATGTCTTTGACGACAGCGCCGGGGATGACGTGGAACGGCTGGATCGGATTCTGTGTGGTCATGAGGATTACGCCGAGAGTGCCAGAGCGATTTCAGGGAAAAGGGGCTGCAGTGCGGTTGCGCCGATCCGCTGGGTGACCCAGTCGTCGGAATAGATGGTTTCGAGATAGCGCTCACCCATGTCCGGGGAGATCGCCACCACGACATCGTCGGGCCGGATATGCGGCGCCCACTGGCGGATGCCGGCGAGCACAGTGCCGGTGGAGCCGCCGAAGAGCAGGCCGTAGCGTTGCGCCAGCCAACGGCAGACCTTGATCGTCTGTTCCTCGGGAATCGACAGGAAGTCGTGAATGCCCGACGACTCGAATATCTCCGGCAGGCGGCTGGTGCCGAGCCCCGGGATATGGCGCGTGCCGCCCGGCAGGCCGAACGTCACCGAGCCGACGGTATCGACGGCAATGACTTTGGTCTGCGGATGATGTTCGGCGAAGTAGTTCTTGCAGCCCATCAGCGTGCCGGTGGTGCCCGCGCCGACGAACAGGTAATCCACCTGGGGAAACTTGCGCGCGATGGACCTGGCAGTCGCTTGATAGTGGGCGAGGGGGTTGGTCGGATTCTTGTACTGGTTGAGCCAGATGTAGTCGGTGTTGTCAGCGACCAGTTGTTCGATCAGGCGAATCCGCGAATTCAGATAACCGCCGTTCTCGTCACGCTGATCGACCATGAGCATTTGCGCGCCAAGGGCGTGAATCAGCTTGCGGTTCGGCGCGGAAATATTCGGGTCGATTACGCAAACGAACTTGTAGCCCTTGGCGGCGCAGACCATGGCCAGCGCAACGCCCAGATTCCCCGATGAGGATTCGATGAGGCGCGTCTTGTGGTTGATCAGTCCGCGGACTTCAAGATCAGTGATCAGCGCGTGCGCGGTCTTCAGCTTGATGGAGCCGGCGGGATTCAGTCCTTCGATTTTCAGCTGGATCGTTGCGCTGCAAAGATCGCCGATCTGCACATAACTGTCTTCATTGATGAGTTGCTTGATCATACGTCGTCCGTTTCGCTCTTTTGCCGGGCGCACGGGGGCGCCAGCATTCATCCTGGAATGTTTGAAAAGCACTAACTGCAGTTCGCCTGTGGGTTGGGTTCAGATTTTTTTGCTGGACAGGAAGTGACCTTGCGGGCGACGCCGATCGATTCAAAAAATCAGGTTTTGCGCTCTGAGGGCTACAGGAGTCCAGAGTGTTGCGGGGCGCAAAGTAGAGCCAGTCATTGGCTCGCCAAGGCTTGCGCAAAGTATTGGCGAAACGCCATCTGCGCGGAGAGATACAGATTTCGGGTTTTTTCCAGTACAGCTGGAATCCGGGTGTATCGAAGGACGAAGAGAGGAGGGGGATCAAATCGCAGGCATAAAAAAACCCTGAATCTTGCGATTCAGGGTTTTCGGTATTTGGTGCCCAGAGACGGAATCGAACCGCCGACACGGGGATTTTCAATCCCCTGCTCTACCGACTGAGCTATCTGGGCAACGGGGCGCATTAAAAGGGTTTTTCGGATTTACGTCAACGACTTTTTGAAAATTTCTTAAATTAATTCCGTCGCTTACGAAATCTGCGGGTTATTCGGCTGGCGGCACGTAGCCTTCGGCCTTGGCGTATTCCTCGCCGGAGAAGTACTTGTCCATTTCGCCCTGCAGGTATTTGCGATCTTCGGCGTTCATCATGTTCAGGCGCTTTTCGTTGATCAGCAGGGTCTGGTGTTTCTGCCAGTCGGCCCATGCCTTGGCCGAGACGTGGTCGAAAATGTCCTGGCCCTTGGCACCCGGGAACGGGGCGCGTTCCAGCGCGGGCAGTTCTTCTTTGTACTTGCGGCACATTACGGTGCGGGTCATGGCGATTCTCCTGCATTCAAGACGGCGGCCGCGCGTTCGAGCAAGGTCTTGACCGGGGCAGCAAGGCCCAGGCGCGGCGGGGTGGCGAGGTTATACCAGAGCCAGTCGGCCTCGGCCACGTGATGGCTGGCTTCCTGCACCTGAACCAGCCACGGTTCGATGGACAACTGGAAATGGCTGAAGGTGTGAATCAGGGTCGGCAGCGCCTGCTGCTGGTCCATGGTCAGCGAGTGCTGATCGGCCAGATGTTGCAGATCTTCCAGATCATCCAGCTCCGGCAGGCTCCACAAACCGCCCCACAGTCCCGTCGACGGGCGGCGATAAAGCAGAATCGCACCTTCGCCGTTGGCCAGCATCGGCATCAGCGTGCGTTTCTGCGGGATGGCCTTGCGCGGCTTGGGAATCGGATAACGGGTTTCCAGGCCAAGCATGTGCGCTTCACAGCCACGCTTGAGCGGACACAGCAGGCAGCTCGGCTTGCTGCGCGTGCAGAGTGTCGCGCCAAGATCCATCATCGCCTGGGTGTAGGCGTTGACCCGATCGTGTGGTGTAAAGCGCTCGGCGTTGGCCCACAGCTGCTTGGCGACTTTCGGTTCGCCGGGGTAGCCCTCTTGCGCGGTGAAGCGCGCCAGTACGCGTTTGACGTTGCCGTCGAGGATTGGCGCACGCAGGCCCATGCTGATGCTGGCGATCGCCCCGGCGGTGGACAGGCCGATGCCTGGCAGCTCGGTGAGTTTTTCCACGTCGCGCGGAAATTCGCCAGCGTACTGGCTGACGACGATCTTCGCGGTCTTCTGCAGATTGCGTGCGCGAGTGTAGTAACCCAGCCCGGTCCACAGGTGCAGCACCTCGTCTTCCGGCGCTGCGGCCAGCGCTTCGACTGTTGGCAGCGCCGCCATGAAACGCTCGAAATAGTTGAGCACGGTGCTCACCTGAGTCTGCTGCAACATGATCTCGGACACCCAGACCCGATATGGATTGATGTCCTGCTGCCAAGGCAAGTCGTGGCGGCCATGGCGGTCGAACCACTCCAGCACCGCCGTGGAAAATTGCTCCGCTGTCATCGCTTGAACAGCCCCTTCAACGCGTCTTTCAATTCCGGGCTGACTTTGTCGCCCAGTTTCTCGTCGATCTTTTCGCTGAGTTTGTTGCCGGCCATTTTGCTGGCGACCTGACCAAGACGGTCATTGTCGACACGGCAGGCCTTGGCGCCCAGTTCCAGCGGGCCACGGCAACGCAGTGGCCACTCGATGCCGACGAACTTCTCGCCGACCTGACAGGCCGGGTCGGGCATGGCGCTGGTGTCGCCCTCGACGATGATGCCGACGCGGTAGTCCATGCCGAGCACGCGCAGGTCGATGTCGCCGTCACCGTTGACGGTCATGCCGGGGATGCGCACTTTCAGGTCGGGGTTGCTGGCGACGCCGTTACGTACAGTCAGATTGCCCTTGAGCTCCTCGAATGGTGTGTCCTTGCCCCGTGGCTCGCCGCTGAGGGATTTGCGATTGAGGGTGGCGATGCCTTTGCACAATTGCTGTTCAAGGTTGGCGTTGAGCAGCACGCCGTTGTTGATGACGAAACTGGCGTTGCCGTTCAGCGTATCGATCAGCGCCTGTTGGCTGTTGCCGCTGCCGGTGAGGCTGCTGGTCAGCGTTACCAGACCTTTGACCGGCGGATTCTTGCCTTGGCTTTCGATGATTTTTTCCGCCGGCACGCGGTTGAGCCGGGTCTGCAGGTTGAGCACCGGCGCGCTTGGGCGCACGTCGAGTGTGCCGTTGGCGACGAAGCCGCCGTTGTACAGATCACCGCTCAGGTTAGTCAGCGTCAGCAAGCCGCCCTGGCCGGTGGCTTTGAGCGCGGCGTTCTGGATCGGCAGTTTGTCGAGGGTCAGTTGGCCGAAGGTCAGGTCGGTATCGACGTCGAGTTTGGCCAGGCGTTCGACCGGCAGCAGACGCTCGGTGCTCCAGGCGGTTTTGCTCGGTTTGTCCGGCAGCGGCGTGGTGCCTGCGACGGCGCCAGCCTCGGTGCTGGCGACTTCGGCCTGACGGGTTTGCGTGGCGTTGTTGGCCTGAGCCGATTTCGGTGGCAGGTAGCGGTCGACGTTGAACGTGTCGGCCTTGAGAATCGCGCGCAGCGATTGTTTGGCGAAGTCCTCGATGGCGATGCGGCCGCTGAAGCTGCTGTCATCGAGTTTCAGGTTGATGTTGTCGAACGACAGACTGGTCGGGGTAGCCGCAACGCGGCTGACCAGTTCGACCTTGCTCAGGCTGCCTTCGCCCATCGCCGGCAATGTCTGGCCGATGCTGTCGACGAATTTCGCCAGATCGAACTGGGCAATGGAGATGCCGCCGCTGATCTGTGGCGTCTTGTCGAGGTCGTTGGCTTTCAACTCGCCCAGGGCGCGCAACTGGTTGGCGGAAATCTTGATGCCGGTCCATTCGGCGACGTTCGCTGCTTTATCCAGCAATAACTGGCCTTGCGCGGAGAAGGTCATGGTCTTGCCTTGCAGCGGATCGCCAGCGAGTTCGCCGGTCAGCTTCAGGTCTTCGAACTTGTAGCGCTGCAAGGCGCGCTCGAAGCGCAGCTCGCCGTTGAGCTCGGTGCGCACGCGCAGCACCGGTTGGTTGGTGCCAAGGAACGCGGTGGCTTTCACCGGGATATTGGTCGAATCGTGTACCGGACCGGTGCTCAGTTGAATGCTTTCGGCACTGAACTGCTTGCCGGTCAGCTCATCGGTGTATTCAACGCGGGCGTTGTTGACGGTCAGGCTGTCGATGTCGAGGCGGATCGGTTGCGCCGGTTTTTCCACGGCGACGGTCGGCTCGCTGGCGGTCGCGCCCGGTGTGGCGGGTGGAGTCGAGCCCGGCTCCACAGGCACCTTGCCGATGTCTTCCCAATTGCCGTGGCCGTTCTTGTCGCGGTTCAGGCGCAGGTTGAGGCCTTCGACGCGCACGTCGCTCATCTGCACTTCGCGGCGCAACAACGGCAGCACGCGCACGGACAGGCCGAGCATCTGCAAGTCGGCAAACGGTTCGGCAGGCTTGGCCAGGGTGGCGACGCTGGCTTCGTGCAGTTCCAGACCAAGCCACGGGAACAGGCTCCAGCCGATATCGCCATTGAGCGTCAGCTCGATGTGGGCCTTGTCGCGGGCTATCTGGCGGATCTCGTCTTTGTAGTCGTTGGGATCGAAGAGGTGGGTCAGGGCAAAACCTGCCGCCACAATGATCAGCAACAGCCCGAGAAGTACCAGACCCAGGATTTTGCCGAACGCTTTCATGGGCGAGTCCTTGTAGTTAGTCGAATTGGTCATATGGCCGGGGAGTATAGCGCTGCCGGCACCCGGTTCGGTGTGGCGTCATCTGCCGAGGGTCGGCGGCGGCACCTGCAACTTCGCCACCGGGCCTGCGCTTGAGGATGCCCGGCGGGCGTCAGAGGGTGCAATCCGGCCCCCGCTTGCGACGCCATTTTTTGCGCTTGGTTCACCCGTCGTTCAGTCACGCCAAGGCGACGGGTAACTTTTCGCACGCATAAATGGGACAAGTAGCAAACGGCGTGGTGCCTTTGCAGACGCGGGGTTGGCGGCTTCCCCAGTCGTACGAGAACAGATGACTTGAAAAAAGGTGATATCAGTTTGGTTTTTCTGTCACCTGAGAATGGTAACCTTCGCCAGTTCGTCCGCCCGTCTGCGACTTAACGTCGCGCCTTCAAGGAGCTTCACCTAAAAAAACGGTCATGCCTGCGTGCATAAGGCCGAGGGTGAGCAGTGGCTGGCGAACCATACTAACAATTGGGGGATACACAATGAGCACGAGCATCACGGCGGACGGCCTCAAAGCCGACCAGCCTGCGTTCCTGTCCAAGGAACGCATCATCGCCAAGCCCGGTTTCAACCGTTGGCTGGTTCCACCGGCCGCTTTGGCCATTCACCTGTGCATCGGCATGGCCTACGGCTTCTCGGTGTTCTGGTTGCCGCTGTCCAAGGCACTCGGCGTTACCGCGCCGGTGGCTTGCGCGCCGGACATGAGCTTCATCGCACAGGTATTTTCGTCGAACTGCGATTGGCCGATCTCCATGCTCGGCTGGATCTACACGCTGTTCTTCATCTTCCTCGGCTGCTCTGCAGCGATCTGGGGTGGCTGGCTGGAACACGCCGGGCCTCGTAAAGCGGGCGTGGTCTCGGCCTTGTGCTGGTGCGGCGGTCTGCTGATTTCCGCGCTGGGTATTTATACCCACCAGATCTGGCTGATGTGGATCGGCTCCGGCGTGATCGGAGGTATCGGTCTGGGCCTGGGCTATATCTCGCCGGTGTCGACCCTGATCAAGTGGTTCCCGGACAAGCGCGGCATGGCGACCGGCATGGCGATCATGGGCTTCGGTGGCGGCGCGATGGTCGGTGCACCACTGGCGACTGCACTGATGAGCCACTTCGCATCGCCAGAAGGCGTGGGCGTATGGCAGAGCTTCGTGGCCATGGCGGCCATTTACTTCGTGTTCATGATCGGTGGCGCATTGTCCTACCGCGTGCCGCCAACCGGCTGGAAACCTGAAGGCTGGACCGCTCCGGCGAAGAAAGCTTCCAACGCCATGATCACCAACCGTCACGTCCACGTGAACGTAGCGTGGAAAACCCCCCAATTCCGTCTGGTCTGGCTGGTGCTGTGCCTGAACGTGTCGGCGGGTATCGGTATCCTCGGCATGGCTTCGCCACTGTTGCAGGAAGTGTTCGGCGGCAAACTGCTGGGCGTCGATGTGCCGTTCGGTCAACTCGACGCTGGCCAACTGGCCTCGATCGCGGCGATCGCAGCGGGCTTCACTGGTCTGCTGAGCCTGTTCAACATCGGTGGCCGCTTCTTCTGGGCCTCGTTCTCCGACTACCTGGGCCGCAAAAACACCTACTTCGTGTTCTTCGCCCTGGGTTTTGCTCTGTACGCGCTGATTCCGAACATGGGCCATCTGGGCAACGTTGCACTGTTCGTGGCGGCGTTCTGCATCATTCTGTCGATGTACGGCGGCGGTTTTGCGACGGTGCCGGCGTATCTGGCCGACCTGTTCGGTACGCAGATGGTTGGTGCGATCCATGGTCGTCTGCTGACGGCTTGGGCTGCGGCTGGCGTGCTGGGTCCGGTATTGGTGAACTACCTGCGTGAGTATCAGCTGAGCATCGGCGTGGAACGCGCTGCGGCTTACGACATCACCCTGTACATCCTCGCCGGCCTGCTGGTGCTGGGCTTCCTGTGCAATCTGATGGTGCGCCCGGTGGCCGACAAGTACTTCATGACCGACGCCGAACTGGCCGCCGAACAGGCGCTGGGCCACGACAAGGGTGCCGATGCCAGCACCGTTCTGGAGTGGAAAGCGGCGCCGGGCACCAAGCCTCTGGCGATCGCGGCATGGCTGGTGGTGGGTATTCCGTTGGCGTGGGGTGTGTGGGTGACCCTGCAGAAGACGGCGGTACTGTTTCACTAAGGTGTTAGCTGAATAAACACCGAACCTGTGGGAGCGAGCCTGCTCGCGAAGACGGAGCACCAGTCGACATCCATGTTGGCTGGCGTGCCGCATTC
>NZ_WBRZ01000005.1:0-61040 GCF_008923895.1 Pseudomonas sp. GXM4 | reverse complement strand
AAAAATCAAGGAAGCGCCGAACGACACCAGCCTCGATCCACTGGATGCCCAGAATGCACTGACGGCGGTAATCGACTATGACGGCATGCTGGTCGGCGACAAGATCATCGTCCGCTGGACCGGCGCCGCCGGAACGCCGGCTGCCGGTTCGCACACCACCGAGCCATGGCCCGTCACCACCGTCGGCCCGCAGGAAATACCGCTGGCCGTCTCGGTGCTCGCCTTCAACCTCGCCAAGTCAATCACCCTGGATTACTCCGTGACACGCGGCACTCAGGAACCGAAAGACTCGCAGACGCGTACGTTGGCGGTGTTACCAATTGCCCAGAGCCATTTACCCAAGCCGCTGATCATGCAAGCATCCGAAGCAGGCGAAGGGAGCGAGTTGGACGTCAGCCAATTGACCTCGAACGCCACCCTTCGCGTGAACAGCTATCCCCTTATCGCGCTGAAACAATATGTCTGGCTCAAAGCGAAAGGGACTTTAAAAAGCGGGGGTGACTACTCAAGAACGTTCTGGCAACCGCCGACTTCGCAGACCAATTCGACGTGGATCAACCAGGGTTTTTACACTCACGGCTTTCCGCTGGCGGACTTGCAAAGCCTGGAAGATGGCAGTGACCTGGAACTGGAATTCAAGGCAGCCTTTGGCGGCAGTCAAGTCGAGAGCGAGGCCGTGACGTTTGCTTTACGTACTTACAAGATCAAGGCCTATGAAAACATAGTGCCGACCCTGGACTCGGTAAAAGGCTCACCAAGTGGTGCGGATATTCCAAACGGCGGCACTACGGTCGAAACCGCTGTGACGCTGAGCGGTGTAGCAGCCAAAGGACAGAAAATCGATGTGCTGGACGGCACTACCTCAAAAGGTCAACCGACCGCCGACCCGCTAACAGGCATCTGGACATTGCTTGTTGCCGCACTGACTGTTGCCGAGCACAGTTTCACTGCCAAAGCGCTGTACGGTTCGGGACAAACCTCTGCGGCGAGGACCTTTACCGTAACAGCTGCCACTGCACCCACCATCACTTCGGCGAAAGGCTCGCCAAGCGGCGCCGATATCCCCAACGGCGGCATCACGGTCGAGACCGCTGTAACCCTGAGCGGTGTCGCGGCCAAAGGACAGAAAGTCGATGTGCTGGATGGCACTACTTCCAAAGGTCAACCGATTGCCGACCCGGTAACAGGCGTCTGGACGTTGCTCGTTTCCGCACTGACTGTTGCTCCGCACAGTTTCACCGCCAAAGCGCTGTACGGCTCGGGACAAACATCTGTGGCCTGGACGTTGACCGTGACGACTGCGACTGCGCCTACCATCACTTCGGCGAAAGGCTCACCGAGTGGCGCTGATATTCCCAACGGCGGCATCACGGTCGAGACCGCTGTAACCCTGAGCGGTGTCGCGGCCAAAGGACATAAAGTCGATGTGCTGGATGGCACTACTTCCAAAGGTCAACCGATTGCCGACCAGGTAACAGGCGTCTGGACATTGTTTGTTTCTGCGTTGAGCGAGACGATGCACAGCTTTACCGCCAAAGCACTTTATGGGGCCGGACAAAGCTCAGAGGCGAGGACGCTTACAATACGAGCGGTCGATATCATCATTGACAACTTTGGCTCATCCTCGTTTCGGGACGGCGAGATCCGAGACGTGGGGAGTGCAACCATTACATATAATGTAATTAGCGGAACTCCGCCCCCCGCATATGTTATTGGCGAATTAACGCTCACAAACAGATTTTACTATAACGAACATGGACAGCACAAACTAGTGTTTGATTTAAAATCACAAGCTCGCAAAACGATAACAGTTATTCTAAAGAGCTACAAAGTTCAAGATTACGTTACGGAAGTTATTGGTAGCTTAAATTTCATCGGGCCGCAGGGCATGTTTCATTCCCAACCCATACGCAGCGATGCAGCGGAATACGTCAGCATTGAGTACACCATGCCGAGCGCTCAACCGTATACCAGCTTTGAAATAGTTCAGTTACCTGCATCCAAGCCTCCTCTCGGAGTTGTATACATAGTCATAAAGAAAATAACATGCAGTAATTAGATTCAGGAGAAGGGCCGACTCGACCACTACCTCTGCCCACCCGGCTCTACTCCACCGCCGTAGAGCCCCCGCGCCATGTACGCCGTCACCGCCGACACCAAAAACGAAGACCTGCTGGCCAACGCCTGCGAAACCCTCGCCTCCGCGAAAACCATCGCCCAGGAATTCGCCGGGCTGGTAAAGCCATCGCAGCGGCGGACGCTGATGGGGATTGCGCAGTTGATCATGCTCGGCGAACTGGCTGTGAATCGGGTGCTGGATAATCCGGAGTTGCCGCAGTAACGCTGCGTCACGATGATCGTTCCCAGCTCCGTGTGGGAACGATAAGCGCAGTATTCGGCTATTGCGCAGTCAGCATCTGTTTGGCCGTGATAGTGCCGAACGCCAATTGATTGCGATCAACATACTTCACACCTCGAAGCACCGATTGGCCTTCAACCTCGACGAAATCCTCGTTCATGTACATGAGCACGACTTTGGTCAAAGGTGCAGTGACATCAGGAGCGGCGAGGTCACTTTGCAACAGGTTCAACGCCCAATGAAACTGTAAGAGGGGTAAATCTGCTATTCTGATCGTTCGACTTTCATCCACCAGTCGCAAATCCCTGCTTGCAGTGATACGCAACTTTTGCCCGAACACCTCAAACGCAGGCTTGCTGTAGCGCACCGCCAACTCCACACCCGTGGCCCATTGATCCATGTAATAACGTGGCGAGGTGAACAGTTCGAACAAGTCCATTTTGTTGCGAATATTTCCTGCGCTATCGAATAGGTAGTTATAAGAATAGTGGTACGCCAAGCCGTCAAGTTCAGGCCTGATGGCGTTAACCGGGTTGTTCAGGTAATCAGGGATATAAACGTTAGCCATCTGCACGAAGTGAGTGAAATCCAGATCGAGGTCAAAGCTCACCGTGTAACGTATGGATCGCTCCTTTGGGTTTTCCTCCAACTGCCCTGAAACGTAGTCCAGCGTCATTCCTTCAAGTTTTTTATAGATTCGCTCTGCCATGATCTTCGTCTCTGCGCTCAGGGATTATTCCCGAGTGCATAGCAACGCGGCTGGGGAGCGGCGTCTACTGTCAGAGTTGACAGGTTCCGAGACTTTCCAGACAAGCGGTAACCATCAGGAATCCCGACGCAAATCCGGCGGAATAGGCAGATCATCCTTAAGCGGATCCGGCCGTTTGCCCTTGCCTGCCTGGTGCTGGCGGATCTGGTAGACGTAGGCCAATACCTGCGCCACCGCCAGATACAGCCCGCCAGGAATTTCCTGCTCAAGCTCAGTTGAGTAATAGATCGAGCGCGCCAACGCAGGCGACTCGAGCAGCATGACGTTGTTGGCCACTGCGATTTCGCGGATTTTCAGAGCGATGAAGTCGCTGCCCTTGGCCAGCAGCACCGGCGCGCCGCCCTTCTCCGAGTCGTATTTGAGCGCGACCGCGTAGTGGGTCGGGTTGGTGATGACCACGTCGGCTTCGGGGATTGCGGCCATCATGCGGCGCTGGGACATCTCGCGCTGGGTCTGGCGGATGCGTTGTTTGACCTCCGGGCGGCCTTCCTGGTCCTTGTGTTCGTCGCGCACTTCCTGCTTGGTCATCAGCAGTTTCTTGTGCGCTTCCCAGAGCTGCACCGGCACGTCGACGGCGGCGATGATGATCAGGCCGCAGGCCAGCCAGAGGGTGCTCCAGCCCACCAGCAACACGCTGTGGATGATCGCCATGTCCAGTGGTTCGTGGGCAATGCGCAGAAAATCATCGACGTCGGCGGACAGCACCACCAGCGCCACGCCCAGGGTAATCAGAAATTTCGCAAGGGCCTTGAGCAGCTCGACCACAGCCTTGAACGAAAACATGCGCTTGATGCCGGCTGCCGGATTCATCCGGCTGAACTTCGGCGCCAGCGACTTTGCGGCAAACAGCCAGCCACCGAGAGAGATCGGTCCGATGATGGCGGCGAGCAACAGCGTGATCATTACCGGCTGAATCGCCAGCAAGGCGATCAGGCCCGACTCCAGCAAAAATCGGCCCATGGCGCCCTGATCCATGACCACTTCGCGCGACAGGGTGAAGTTCAGGCGCATCACGTCCATCATTTCTTGCGCGAGCATGCCGCCGAAGATCAGCAGCGCAGAGGCACCGGCCATCATCACAGCCAGAGTGTTGAGCTCTTTGGAGCGGGCAATCTCACCCTTCTCACGGGAGTCCTTTTTGCGTTTCTCCGTGGGGTCTTCTGTTTTGTCCTGACCGCTCTCGCTCTCTGCCATGACTCAGCGCGCCCGTGCCAGTTCGCGTAGCAACTGCAAGGCCTCGCTGGCCAAGGGTTGATACTGGTTGAGAATGTCCGCAAGCCCCACCCAGACGATGAACAGGCCGAGCACCATGGTCAGTGGGAAACCGATCGAGAAGATGTTCAGTTGCGGCGCAGCGCGTGTCATCACGCCGAAGGCGATGTTGACTACCAGCAGTGCGGTGATCGCCGGCAACACCAGCAGCAAGGCGGCGCCGAGTACCCAGCCGAGTTTGCCCGCCAGTTCCCAGTAATGCGCAACCATCAAACCGCCACCGACCGGCAGCGTGGTGAAGCTTTCAGTCAGGACTTCGAATACCACCAGATGGCCGTTCATTGACAGGAACAGCAGCGTCACCAGCATGGTGAAAAACTGCCCGATCACCGCCACCGAAACGCCGTTGGTAGGATCGATCATCGAGGCGAAGCCCATGCCCATCTGCACCGCGACAATCTGCCCGGCGACGGCGAAGGCCTGGAAGAACAATTGCAGGGAAAAGCCGAGCACGGCGCCGACCAGAATCTGCTCGCCGATCAGCAGCAAGCCGCTGAGATCCAGCGGGCTGACGGCGGGCATCGGCGGCAGCGCCGGGGTGATGACCACGGTGATCGCGACGGCGAAATACAGACGCACGCGCCGCGGAATCAGGGTGGTGCCGAACACCGGCATGACCATCAGCATCGAGGCGACGCGAAACAGCGGCAACATGAACGACGCCACCCAGGTGCTGATCTGGGTGTCGGTCAGCTGAAGCAGCGACTGCATGGCTTAGCCGATGACCATCGGAATGTTTTTGTACAGCTGGATGATGTATTCCATGAACGTCTGCACGATCCACGGACCGCCAATGATCAGGGTCACCAACATCACCAGCAGACGCGGCAGGAAGCTCAGGGTCTGTTCGTTGATCTGCGTGGCGGCCTGGAACATCGACACCAGCAGGCCGACCAGCAGGCTCGGCACCACCAAGATTGCAACCATCATGGTGGTCAGCCACAGGGCTTCACGAAAGATATCGACCGCGACTTCCGGCGTCATGGCGAAACACCTCCAAAACTGCTGGCCAGAGTACCGATGATCAGCGCCCAGCCATCGACCAGCACGAACAGCATGATCTTGAACGGCAGCGAGATGATCAGCGGCGAGAGCATCATCATACCCATGGCCATCAGCACGCTCGCCACGACTAGGTCGATGATCAGGAACGGAATGAAGATCATGAAGCCGATCTGGAAGGCGGTTTTAAGCTCGGAGGTCACGAACGCCGGTACCAGAATGGTCAGCGGCGCCTGATCTGGGCTGGCGATGTCGGTGCGCTTGGACAGGCGCATGAACAGCTCCAGATCGCTGGTGCGGGTCTGGGCGAGCATGAAGTCCTTGATCGGCACCTGAGCCTTTTCCACCGCTTGCTGGGCGGTGAGGGTTTCCGCCAGATACGGTTGCAGCGCGTCGTTGTTCACCCGGTCGAATACCGGCGCCATGATGAACAGCGTCAGGAACAGCGCCATGCCGGTGAGGATCTGGTTCGACGGCGTCTGTTGCAGGCCGAGGGCCTGACGCAGGATCGAGAAGACGATGATGATCCGCGTGAAGCTGGTCATCAGGATGACCGCCGCTGGAATAAAGCTCAGCGCGGTCATGATCAGCAGGATCTGCAGACTGACCGAATATTCCTGCGCGCCGTCGGCATTGGTGCCCAGCGTGATCGCCGGGATCGACAACGGATCGGCGGCGAACGCCAGCGGCGCGGCCAGCAACAGGAGCAGCGTCAAGACGATGCGGAGCGCACCCATTACTTCGTATCCTTTTGGTCCTTGCCAAGAATCTTCAGCAGATGCTGAGCAAATTCCGGCGTCGCTTTTTCACTGGCGGTGGGGACTTCGACCGGCTCTTTGAGCACATGCAGCGCGGTGATGGTGCCGGGGCTGAGGCCGAGCAGAATCTGCTCGTTGCCGACCTGCACCAGCATCAAGCGGTCACGCGGACCGAGCGCGCGTGAGCCGATCAGCTCGATTACCTGACCCTTGCCCGCTGGCCCCGCCTGCTGCACGCGGCGCAACAGCCAGGCGAGGAAGAAGATCAAGCCCAGCACCAGCAGCAAACCGAACACCAGTTGCGTCAACTGACCGGCCACGCCGCTGTTGACCATCGGCGCGGTGGCGGCAGGCGCGGCAGTGGTTGCGCTCGGCTCGGCAGCCAGCACGCTCAACGGCCATGCCAGCAGCACCCAGAGAAACCTTTTCACTCAGCGCAGCTTCTTGATGCGTTCGCTTGGGCTGATCACGTCGGTCAGGCGGATGCCGAACTTCTCGTTGACCACCACTACTTCGCCGTGGGCGATCAAGGTGCCGTTGACCAGCACGTCGAGCGGCTCACCGGCCAGACGATCAAGCTCGATCACCGAACCCTGGTTGAGTTGCAGCAGGTTGCGGATGTTGATGTCGGTGCTGCCGACTTCCATGGAGATCGACACTGGAATGTCGAGGATCACGTCCAGGTTCGGACCGTCGAGGGTCACCGGATCGTTGTTCTTCGGCACGCTGCCGAACTCTTCCATCGGCAGACGGTTGGAGCTGGAAGTGCCGGCGTCGGCAGCCAGCAGTGCATCGATGTCAGCCTGGCCGGCATCACCGGTTTCTTCCAGGGCCGCAGCCCATTCATCGGCGAGTGCCTGGTCGTCCTGCGCGTTCATATCGTCGTTCATCATGTGTCCTCGGCGGGCAACAATTCGGTTAAATACGGGGGTGAAAAGCGCCGCCTCAGCGACGCTCGATCGGCTCGATCACTTGCAACGCGAGGTTGCCTTTGTGCGAGCCCATCTTGACCTTGAAGGCCGGCACGCCGTTGGCGCGCATGATCATGTCTTCCGGCATCTCGACCGGGATCACATCGCCCGGCTGCATGTGCAGGATGTCGCGCAGCTTCAACTGGCGGCGGGCCACGGTGGCACCGATCGGCACGTCGACATCGAGCACGTCCTGGCGCAGGGCATTGACCCAGCGCTCGTCCTGATCGTCGAGGTCGGACTGGAAACCGGCGTCGAGCATTTCCCGCACCGGCTCGATCATCGAGTACGGCATGGTCACGTGCAGATCGCCCCCACCGCCATCGAGTTCGATGTGGAAGGTGGAGACCACAATCGCTTCGCTCGGGCCGACGATGTTGGCCATGGCCGGGTTCACTTCCGAGTTGATGTACTCGAAATTGACTTCCATGATCGCCTGCCAGGCTTCTTTCAGATCGACGAAGGCCTGCTCGAGCACCATGCGCACCACGCGCAGTTCGGTCGGGGTGAATTCACGCCCTTCGATCTTGGCGTGACGGCCGTCGCCGCCGAAGAAGTTGTCCACCAGTTTGAACACCAGTTTGGCGTCGAGGATGAACAGCGCAGTGCCGCGCAGCGGTTTGATCTTGACCAGGTTGAGGCTGGTCGGCACGTACAGCGAGTGCACGTATTCGCCGAACTTCATCACCTGCACGCCACCGACAGCCACGTCCGCCGAGCGGCGCAGCATGTTGAACATGCTGATGCGGGTGTAGCGGGCAAAGCGCTCGTTGATCATTTCCAGCGTCGGCATGCGTCCACGGACGATGCGATCCTGGCTGGTCAGGTCGTAGCTTTTGACACTGCCGGGTTCGGCAGCATTATCGGTCTGTACCAGACCATCATCGACGCCATGCAAGAGCGCATCGATTTCATCCTGGGACAGCAGATCCTGCACGGCCATGTCGTGTTCCTACTGCAGTACGAAATTAGTGAAAAGCAACTGTTCGATGACCACTTTGCCCAGTTCTTTCTGCGCCACTTCCTGGACGCTGGCGGTGGCCTTCTGGCGCAACATCTCCTGGCCGACCGGGGTCGCCAGTGTGGCGAAATCCTGACCGGAGAAGAGCATCACCAGGTTGTTGCGGATAACCGGCATGTGCACTTTGAGCGCGTCCAGATCGGCCTGATTACGCGCCAGCATGGTGATGCTCACCTGCATGTAGCGCTGACGGCCGTTCTGGTTGTAGTTGGCAACGAAGGCCGGCGCCATCGGCTCGAAAATCGCCGCCTGCTTGCCGACCGGCGCTGCTTCAGCGGCCTCGGCAGGCTTGCTTTGCGCGCCGTGCATGAAGAACCAGGTCGCCCCGACGGATGCACCAATGGCCACCAGCAACGCCAGCACGATCACGATGATCAGCTTGAGTTTGCCTTTGGTTGCGGGGTCTTTTACTGCTGCAGCTTCGCTCTTCGCCATGCCAATAATCCGTCACTAATCGGGGGTTTCACAGTCGCACGGCAAGGCAAGAGCAAGTGTTATGCCAGAAGTGTCAGCGCGTCATCTGAACGGCGCCATAAACAAATGTGGGAGCGAGCCTGCTCGCGAAAGCAATGTGTCAGTCAACATATAGGTTGAATATCACATCGTATTCGCGAGCAGGCTCGCTCCCACATTGGGTATTGCGTTGCGTCAGGCGTAATAGTCGACCGCGCTGCTGCCAATGACGCTGGTAGTCTGCGCCGCCACTTCAGCGACAGTAGCGGGTGCCAATTCCTCATCCGCCGAATCCAGGCGTCCGCCGGCAGCGCTGGTCCGGCCACTCTGCCCCTGCTGCGCCTGCTCCTGGCCTTGCTGCCCCTGCCAGCCACCGTTCTGGTCGGCGACGTTGACGTCGACCTGGCCCATGCCCTGCTGGTTGAACATGTCGCGCAGGCGGTGCATCTGGCTGTCGAGCGCTTCACGCACGCTCGGATGCGCGCTCATGAAGGTGACCTGGGTCTGCTGATCGGGAACCATGTTCACGCGGATATCCAGACGCCCCAGCTCCGCCGGCTGCAACTGAATGTCGGCGGCCTTCAGGTTGACGCTGGACAGGTACATGACGCGGTTGACCACTTCTTCGGTCCAGCCACTCTGGTGCATGGCGATCGGCTGATTCACCGGCAGCGCATTCGCGGTTTTCGGCGTAGCGGCCTGGGTCAGTGCCGCGAGACGGTTGGCGAAGTCGTCGACACGGGTGTCGCTGGTGGCGGACTTCAGATCCTTCAGGCCATCGTCGATCAGCCCGCTAAAAGCTTGTTCGCCGCCTTGGCTGGTGCTGTCCTTGTCGGCCTGCACGTCGAGCATGCTGGCCATGCCGGCGGCAAAGTTCTGCGCGGCGGTCAATTCGCCGTCAGCCTGAGCTTGAGCAGGCGTGGCTTTCGGTTGCGCCTGGCTGGCGGCGGAAATATGCCCGCCCTGCTCCATCGCCATGCGCACGGCCGGCAGCGAATCGAGCGGGTCGGCTGTCGGATCAAATTCGCTGTCGGTGGCCGCCGGATCTTTGACCATGCCCGACACGACCGCCAGTGCAGGCGCTTCGGTTTCCGGCTGGGCTGGCGTGGTGACTGTTGGTGCTTGCACCACAGGCGCTGCCACCAACGGCTGAACGACTTGCGCCAAGGCCGGATCAAGGGCCGGGTTTACTGGCGCGGCATCAGCCACAGGGGTTTGTACGGTTTCAGCGGTGTCATCGGCAGTGGCAGTCGCGTCGTCGCTCGTCGCCGCTTTGTCGGCAGGCAACGCTTTGCCGCTATCGGCAACAGCTGGCTCGGGCGCGGCAGACTGATCTTTGCCGATATCCTTTTTGCCGCTGCTGTCTGCGACCTTATCGCGTGCCGGCTTGACTGAGTTGTCGGCGCTCACGGCAGGCTTGGCCGGCGCCTGATCGGCAAACACTCTGGCGAAGCTGGAGGCCTTGTCCCCGGCGTCTGCGGCCATTGCCGACGATTTGGCAGAGGCGGCTTGCGCCTTGGCCTGAGCGGCGGTCTGAAGAAGAATGTTGGGGGTCGCAGGCATGACACGGTCTCCGCTGCACTGGGATCGTAGGTACAGTTGAGCAAGATAACTGCAAGTGCCGGGCCAGTTTGGCCAGACACTTGCGAAAAGCGCCGGGCGGCAGCTTCAGTGGATGTGGGCGTGGTGCTTTTCGCTTTCGTACACCGGGCGTACTTCGGCGAATTCGGAATGGATATCGGCCACCAGTTGAGCGAGCGCTTCCGGACTTTTGTCCTTGGCATTCGACTCAAGGTCCTGGCACAACTCAGCCAGTCGAACCGCGCCCATGTTGCTCGCGCTGCCCTTGAAGCTATGGGCTACATCGGAAAGCGCTTTGACGCTGGTGCTGTCCTGCAACTCGTGCAGGCGGCTTTGCGAATCTGCCAGAAAAGTCTCCAGCAATTCCGTATAGCCGTCCTCCATCACCTCGCGCAAAGTATCGAGGACTTCGCGATCAATATGTGTGTCTGTCACTTGCTCACTCCTTGATCAAGAATGGGCGGATTATGCCTCAATCTCCCAGAAAAACTCCACGCTGGCACTACGACCCTGGTCTGACCAACTGGCGTTGCGCCCCAGTTGCCGGACCAGACCGATGCCGCGTCCCGACAAGCGGACGTTATCCACGGGCCGCTCCATGACCCGCGCCACATCAAAGCCCTTGCCGCTGTCCTCGACGCGAATGACCAGCCGCCCGCCCTCGCCTTGCGGCTGGACCTGCAGATGCACGCGCACGAAACCGTCTTGCAGCGCCTCCAGCCGCGCCGCGCGCATTTCATAGTAGCGGGCGAAACCTGCCGCATCGCGTTTAAGGCTGGAGTCCAGCCCGAGCACGCCGTGCTCCAGGCCATTGGAATACAACTCGGCGAGCACGCTGTACAGCGCCCCGCTTTGCGCGCGCAACCCATGCACCTCAAGCAGCAACTGCAAGAGGAACGGCAACGGATTGAAGCGCCTGAGCGTGGCGCCGCGAAATTCGAAACTGGCCGACCAGTCCAGCGGGCACGACTGGCCGCTGTCGGAATACACCGGCGCCGCGCCGTGGGTCTGCGCCGACTCAAGCAGACTGACTTCGACCATGCTCACATCGTCGCGGGCCAGCCCGCGAAAATCGCGCAGTGCCTGTTCGATATCCTCGAACAACCGATCCGGCTCGCGGTTCGCCGCAAACACCTGCTGCAAGCGTTCGACGCCGAACAACTGGTCATTGGCATCGCAGGTATCGATTACCCCGTCCGATAACAGAAACACCCGATCATCGACGGCCATCGGATAGACATCCGTACGGTCATCGAAGGCCTGCGCGCTGAGAATCCCCAGGGGCAAATGCCGCGCCGGCAACGGCACGCGTTCGCCACCGGCCATGCGGTGCAAGTAACCGTCGGGCATGCCGCCGTTCCACACCTCCACCGAACGGCTCTGGAAACTCAGACTGAGCAAGGTAGCGCAGCAGAACATGTCCACCGGCAGGATGCGTTTGAGCTTGGCGTTCATCTCGCGCAGGGTTTCGGCCAGGCCATAGCCCTTGGCGGTCATCCCATAAAACACTTCGGCCAGCGGCATCGCCCCCACCGCTGCCGGCAAACCATGCCCGGTGAAATCGCCGAGCATGACGTGCATGTCACCGGCCGGCGTGTACGCCGCCAGCAACAGATCGCCGTTGAACAGCGCGTAAGGCGATTGCAGGTATCGGATGTTCGGCGCACTCAGGCAACCGGAATGCGCGACCTTGTCGAACACCGCTTTGGCCACGCGTTGTTCGTTGAGCAGATAGTCGTGATGTCTGGCGATCAGATCGCGCTGCTGCAGGACAGTCGCCTGAAGGCGGCGCAAGCGATCCATCGCCTTGATTTTGGCGGCGAGTATCACTTGGTTGTACGGCTTCGCCAGAAAATCGTCACCGCCCGCCTCCAGACACCGGGCCAGCGCTTCACTCTCGGTCAGCGAGGTGAGGAAGATGATAGGCACCAATGCTTCACCCGCCAGTGCCTTGATCTGCCGCGCCGCTTCGAAGCCGTCCATCACCGGCATCAGCGCGTCCATCAACACCAGATCGGGCTGCTGCTCTTTGAACGTTTCGACCGCTTCGGCACCATTGGCCGCCGTCAGCACCTGATGGCCCTGACGGCGGACGATGGTCGACAGCAGCAGCCGGTCGGCGGCGCTGTCTTCGGCGATAAGAATGGTCAGCGGCTCTTGCGCCTGCATGGGCGTCAACTGATGTCGAAGAGTTTGTCGAAGTTGGAAATCGCGAGGATTTTCTTCACATCGGAGCTGCTGTTGACGACACGGATATCCGACTCGTCGCCACCGGCGTGATCACGCAGCAGAAGCAGCATGCCCAGCGCTGAGCTGTCGAGATAAGTGGCCTCTTTGAGGTCGACCACGATGGATTCGGGTTTGTGTGGGAGCCGTTCATACGACTCGCGAAATTCCTGATGGCGACCGAAATCGAACCGGCCTTTGACGGCGATGGTGAGCTTTTTCTGGTCTGGAGAGACTTCTGTAACGACTGACATTGACTGGCTTCCTTGTCATTGACGAACCTGTACAAGGTGTAGCACCTGGATAGGGTTGGGGCAAGGCTGGAAAAGCAGATCAAAAGATCGCAGCCTCCGGCAGCTCCTACATTTGAAAATGCATTCCCCTGTAGGAGCTGCCGAAGGCTGCGATCTTTTGATCTTTAAAAGGCATCACGCCGTGGCAAACGCTGTGACAGTTCATCGAGCAGCTTCTGCTCGCGCCTGTCTTCAAGGCGTTGCGCCTCATCACGATAGCGCTGCACCAGTTTGCGCAAACCCTCGACGCGGGCAAACGCCTGCTGCCACTCCTCACGCGCCTTGTCGAGTTTGTTCTGGTGCCAGACCAGGCTCTGCCGTTGCTGGTCGACGGCGGTGTCGAGTTGCGCGAGAAAACCCTGAAAGCCCAGCAGCCATTGCCCGGTCACGCCGGTGCTGCCGCGCACGATCCATTGCTGCGAGTAATCCAGACGAAAGGCATTGAGGTCGGCCAGTTTGCTTTCGGCAACTTTGACCTGGCCCTGAAAGTAGGCGAGGCGCTGCACGGCGGCTTTCTCGGCCTTTTCGGCCATGTCCACCACCGGTGCCAGGCGCGCGGCGCGGCTGACGGCCATGGCCGGTTACCCGCCCGCCGCAGGGGCGAACAGGGTTTCCAGATAGGCCTGACTTTCACCCAGATTTATTTTGTCGTTGAGGCCCTGGCGCTGATACCTGACCAGTTGTGGTTGCAGGGAAATCGCCAGATCGGTCTCGCGATCGCCACCGGCCACGTAGGCACCGACGCTGATCAAATCACGGCTCTGTTGATAGCGCGACCAAAGCTGCTTGAAATACTGCGCGCGCTGCATGTGATCCGGCGAAACCACCGCCGGCATCACCCGGCTGATCGACGCTTCGATGTCGATCGCCGGATAGTGGCCTTCCTCGGCCAGGCGCCGCGACAGGACGATGTGGCCGTCGAGCACGCCCCGCGCCGAGTCGGCAATCGGGTCCTGCTGGTCATCGCCTTCGGACAGTACGGTGTAGAACGCCGTGATCGAGCCACCGCCCTTCTCCGCGTTACCGGCGCGCTCCACCAGTTTCGGCAGTTTGGCGAACACCGAGGGCGGATAACCCTTGGTTGCTGGCGGCTCACCGATGGCCAGAGCGATTTCCCGCTGGGCCTGGGCGAAACGGGTCAGCGAGTCCATCAGCAGCAGAACGTTCTTGCCCTTGTCGCGGAAATACTCGGCGATGCGCGTGCAATACATTGCCGCGCGCATACGCATCAGCGGTGCGTCGTCTGCTGGCGAGGCGACCACTACCGAACGTTTAAGGCCTTCTTCACCGAGAATGTGTTCGATGAATTCCTTAACTTCGCGACCACGCTCACCGATCAGGCCGACGACGATGATGTCGGCCTCGGTGAAGCGGGTCATCATGCCCAACAGCACCGATTTACCGACACCGGTACCGGCGAACAGACCCAGACGCTGACCACGGCCGACCGTCAGCAAACCGTTGATGCAACGGATGCCGACGTCCAGCGGTACGCTGATCGGATCACGGTTGAGCGGGTTGATGGTCGGGCCATCCATCGGTACCCAGTCTTCGGCCTTCATGCCGCCCTTGCCGTCCAGCGCGCGGCCGGCGCCGTCGAGGACACGGCCAAGCATGCTCATGCCCATCGGCAAACGGCCGGTATCGGCCAGCGGCACCACGCGGGCGCCCGGGGCGATGCCGGCGACGCTGCCGACCGGCATCAGAAAGACTTTGCTGCCGGAAAAACCCATGACTTCCGCTTCCACCTGGGACGGGTGGTAGCTGTCGTCATTGATCACCATGCAACGGGTGCCCATGGCGGCGCGCAAGCCTTCGGCTTCGAGGGTCAGGCCGACCATGCGCAGCAGCCGACCTTCAAGGATCGGCGCGCCGGCAATCTCGGTGGCCTCGGCGTAGGTGCTCAGGCGCTTGGCGAAGCTGGTGCGTTCAAGGCGCATCGCTGGCGTCCGCGCTCGGCTCGTCAGAGTCGACAGCCACTGGGGTGTCTTCGGGGATTTCCAGACTCAAGTCCGGCGTTGCCGGGTGCAGGGCTTGCTCGTGCAATTGGTCGAACAGCTTGGCCATGACCTGGGTCACCCGCGATTCGACGCTCGCGTCGATGCGGCTGTGCTCGGTTTCAACCCGGCAGCCGCCCGGCAACAGCGACTCGTCTTCGACGATGCGCCAGCTTTCTTCGTGGCGTTCGCGCAGGGCTTTGACCTGGGCGAAATCCTGCGGATTGACGTACAGGCGCACGTTTTCCACGCCCAGCGGCAATAGCTTGAGGGCATCGCGCATGACGTGTTCGATCTGCGTTGAATCGATGGCCAGTTCGCGCTTGATCACCTGCTTGGTGATGTGTTGCACGAGGTCAACCAGCGACTTTTCAATCTGGGTGTCTTGCTCGGCGATCGGTTCGAACAGGTTGGCCATCAACAGCTCGAGGCTGGCGATTTTCGCCGCCAGCGCCGTTTCGGCTTCCTGACGCACCTTCAGCGTGGTGCTGTGAAAACCTTCTTTTTCGCCGATGGCGAAGCCCTCGTTGTAAGCCTCCTGACGGATACTTTCGAGTTCTTCCAGGGTCAGTGGCTGGACTTCTTCCAGCGGCACTTCTTCCATTTCCGGCGGTTCGGGCTCGGGTTCCGGCTCGGGTTCCGGTTTCGGCGGGTCGAAGCTGGGCAGCGCCCAGGATTCGAAACCACGAACATCGCGGGCGCGGATCAGATCCGTCACAGATTCGTCAGGCTTATCCATGGGCTTAGATCATTTCCTCGCCGCCCTTGCCACCCAGCACGATCTCGCCGGCTTCGGCCATACGACGGGCAATGGTGAGGATTTCCTTCTGCGCGGTTTCGACGTCGCTGACGCGCACCGGGCCTTTCGCCTCGAGGTCGTCGCGCAACAGTTCGGCGGCACGCTTGGACATGTTCTTGAAGATCTTTTCCTTGACGCCCTCGTCCGAGCCCTTGAGGGCCAGCACCAGCACATCGGAAGAGACTTCGCGCAACAGCGCCTGAATGCCACGGTCGTCGACGTCGGCAAGGTTGTTGAACACGAACATGAGGTCTTCGATCTGACCGGACAGGTCTTCGTCGACTTCGCGGATCGAGTCCATGAGCTGGCCTTCGATCGAGCTGTCGAGGAAGTTCATGATGTCGGCCGCACGCTTGATGCCACCCAGGGTGGTGCGCGAGGCGTTCGAGTTGCCGGAGAACTGTTTCTCGAGAATCTGGTTGAGTTCTTTCAAGGCTGCTGGTTGCACGGTGTTCAACGACGAAACGCGCAGGATGATGTCCAGACGCACTTTGTGGTCGAAGTTGCCGAGCACCTCACCGGCCTGATCCGGGTCGAGGTACGCGACCACGATCGCCTGGATCTGCGGGTGTTCGTAACGGATGACGTCAGCGACTGCGCGCGGCTCCATCCATTTCAGGCTGTCGAGGCCGCTGGTGTTGCCACCGAGCAGGATGCGGTCGATCAGGCCGTTGGCCTTGTCTTCGCCCAGGGCCTGGGTGAGCATCTTGCGCACGTAGTCGTCGGAACCGACGCCGAGGCTGGTCTGATCGCCGACGATGTCGACGAACTCGCTCATCACCTGCTCGACCTGTTCGCGATGGACGTTGCCCATCTGCGCCATGGCCACGCCGACGCGCTGAACCTCTTTGGGGCCCATGTGGCGCAGCACTTGCGCAGCATCGGTCGAACCTAGGGACAGCAGCAGAATCGCGGCTTTGTCGACCTTGGTCAGTTTGACGGTGGCGGCTCGGTTATCACTCATCTGCGTTAATCCACTCTTTCACGACCTGAGCCACGCGACCCGGGTCTTCAGCTACCAGACTCTTGATTGCATTCAGCTGCGCGTCATAACCCTCGCTCGGGCTCGGCAACAGAATGCTCTGCGGACCACCGAGGCTCACGCGGTCGTTGGCCAGTTCGCCGTCCAGGCCGCCCATGCCACCGAGTTCCACGTCGCTGCCCAGACCGGCCAGCTCCTTGCCTTTGCCACCGCCGGTGATGTTGTTGAGCACCGGACGCAGCACACCAAACACCAGTACGAGGATGAACAGCACACCCAGCACTTGTTTGACGATGTCCCAGAACCATGGCTGGGAGTAGAACGGAATATCGGCAATCACTTCGCCACGCTCGGCGGAGAACGGCATGTTGATCACGCTGACGCTGTCGCCACGGCTGGCGTCGAAACCGACGGCGTCCTGCACCAGACGAGTGAAGCGCGCCAATTCGTCGGCGCTCCACGGCGCACGGCTGGTTTCGCCGTTGGCCGGGTTGATCTTGACCTGATCGTCGACCACCACCGACACCGACAGGCGATTGAGACGGCCCTGCTGCTGCTTGGTGTGGCTGATCGAACGGTCGAGCTCGAAGTTCTTGGTGGATTGTTGACGCTTGTCCGCCGGGTACGGCGCGAGCATTGGCTGGCCAGTGGCCGGGTCCATGATCTGCTGACCGTTGGCGTCAACCAGTGGCTGACCCGGCTGGATCATCCCGGCCGGTGCGGCGGTGCCACCGGTGGTCTGCGGCGCCGAGGCAGGCGCCGGTGGCTGGTTGCTCAGGGCACCCGGCACACCTTGCGGACCATTGCTGGCGGTGCGTTGTTCGTTGACCGACTGCTCGCTGCGCAACGCCGGTTGGTCCGGGTTGAATTGCTCGGCAGTCGATTCGACGGCACTGAAATCGACGTCGGCCGAAACTTCAGCCTTGTAGCGATCGTTGCCCAGTACCGGTTGCAGAATGTTGTGCACGCGCTGGGTAAGCATGCTTTCCATGCGGCGGCTGTAATCGAACTGCTTGCCGGCCATGGTCATTTCCGAGTTCTCCGCCTGATCAGAGAGCAGGTTGCCCTTCTGATCGACGACGGTGATCTGCGATTTGCTCAACTCGGGCACGGAAGTCGCCACCAGGTTGATGATCGCCACCACCTGACCCGGCTCCAGCGAACGCCCGCTGTACAGCTCGACCAGTACCGAAGCGCTTGGCTTGCGCTCGTCACGGACGAACACCGAACTCTTCGGAATGGCCAGGTGCACGCGGGCACCCTTGACGTTGTTCAGGCTGGAGATGGTCCGCGCCAGTTCGCCTTCGAGGCCGCGACGATAACGGGTCGCTTCCATGAACTGGCTGGTGCCCAGACCCTGTTCCTTGTCAAGGATTTCGAAACCGATGTTGCCGTCGCTGGGAGTGACACCAGCAGCAGCGAGTTTCATCCGCGCACGGGACAGGTCGTCGGCCTTGACCAGCAAGGCGCCGGAATTGGGTTCTACGTTGTAAGGGATGTCAGCGGCGGCCAGGGTTTCCATGACCTGCTTGGCGTCCATGCCGGCAAGGCTGCCGTACAGTGGACGGTAATCCGGCTGCTGCGACCACAGCACCACGGCAAAGCCAATCGCCACGCTCGCAGCCAGACCGACCAACAGGCCGACCTGACGCAGCACGGTCATCTGGGAAAGGTTTTCCAGAAAGGACAGGCCGAACAGCGGCGGTTTGCCGTCGATCGGGGTGGCCTTGGCCGGAACGTTATCAGCGACTGCTTCTGCCATGACTTATTTCGCCCTTAAACCGGCATCTGCATGATGTCTTGGTAAGCCTGGACCAGCTTGTTGCGCACCTGGGTCAGAGCCTGGAACGACACGCTGGCTTTTTGCGACGCAATCATGACGTCGGTCAGGTCGACACCGCTCTTGCCGATCTCGAACGCGTTGGCCAGTTGAGTCGACGCCTGCTGGGTATCGCTGACTTTATTGATCGCCTGACCGAGCATGTCGGAAAAGCTGCTGCCCGCGATTTCAGGGACAGCGGCAGTCGATTTACGCGCAGACATGGCATCCACTTTCATGGCCTGCATGTCCATCATCAACCGATTAAATTCAATACCTTGGCTCATGGTCTACTCTCTTGGGCGGCCCGCAATTTTTTGACACTCACTCGGCGGGTACACAGGTATTAGCAACAAGGGTGCCAGCTAGTGGGCACCCTTCTGAGAAAAGCATCTGGAATGTTTTGCAGCATCGATCAGGTGGCGAACAGATAGCCTTCGACGTCCATCCCGGCGTCGCGCATTTGCGCGAGCTTGTAGCGCAGAGTTCGCGGGCTGATGCCGAGCTTTTCGGCAGCTTCCTTGCGGCGGCCACGCTCGGCGCGCAGGGTGTCGATGATCATCTGAAACTCCCGGCGGCGCAGGTCATCGCCCAGGGCGCCGGAGGAGTCCGCCTCGATTTCCACCTCGCGAATCACCGGTGCCGCGATCGGAAGCGGCGCAAATGTCACCGCACCGCTCAGGCAAAAATCCTGCGGCTGAATCAAGCCGCCCTGCTGCAGGATCAGCGCGCGCTGAATGGCGTTGTCCAGTTCACGTACATTGCCCGGCCACGGGTACGCGGTCAGACATGCTTGAGCTTCGGGGGACAGCTTCGCTGCTGCGTGCTTCATTTTATTGACGTGTTTGGCCAGCAACTTTTCCGCCAGCGGCAGGATATCGGCAGTGCGTTCGCGAAGTGGACGCCAAGCCAGAGGGAAAACCGACAAGCGGTAAAACAGGTCTTCGCGAAAACGCCCCGCCGCCACTTCACCGGCCAGATCGCGGTTGGTCGTGGCGACCACGCGAATATCCAGACTGATCGGCTTGCGCGCGCCCACTCGTTCCACTTCCCGTTCTTGCAGCACGCGCAATAGCTTTGCTTGCAGGCCGAGGGGCATTTCGGAAATTTCATCGAGCAGAATGGTGCCGCCGTCCGCCTGCTCGAACTTGCCGGCCTGCGAGGCGATGGCGCCGGTGAACGAGCCCTTCTCATGGCCGAACAGTGTTGCTTCGAGCATGTTGTCGGGAATCGCCGCGCAGTTGATCGCAATAAACGGCTGGCTCGCCCGTCGCGATTGCTGGTGAATGTAGCGCGCCAGCACTTCTTTACCGGTGCCGGACTCGCCGGAGATGAGGACAGTCGAATCACTGCGCGCAACCCGCGCCGCCAACTCAAGCAACTGCGCGCTGGCCGGTTCAACGGCGACGGGGCCTTCCGCTTCGCCAGCATCAATGCAGCCCAGCGCATGCCGCGCCACCAGATCGAGCAATGCCTTGGGCTCAAACGGCTTGACCAGATAATCCGCCGCGCCTTGGCGCATCGCATCGACCGCACGCTCGACGGCGCCGTGGGCGGTCATCAATAGCACCGGCAATTGCGGTTGGCCTGCGCGCAGCAACGCGAGCAACTGGTGGCCGTCCATACCCGGCATGTTGACGTCGCTGACCACCAGGCTGAAGGCTTGCTGCGCGACCGCCGTCAGTGCTTCTTCGGCGCTGCCGACGGCGTGATAGTCGTGGCCGGCGAGCAGCAGCGTATCGGCCAGCGCTTCGCGCAACGAACGGTCATCCTCGACCAGCAACACCTTAATGCCCATGACGTTTATTCAACTCCCTGTGCAGCGGAAAACAGTGGCAGGCTGACCTGCGCGCAGGTGCCGCGCCCGACTCGCGAGCGCAGGGTCAATTCTCCCTGATGCGCACGGGCCACCGCTTTGACCACGGTCAGGCCGAGGCCGGTGCCGGTGACTTTGGTAGTAAAAAAAGGCTCGCCGAGGCGCGCCAAAACTGTCGGCTCAATGCCGCTGCCGCTGTCGCTGACACACAGACGCAGGGTGTTGCCTCTGGTGTAGCAATGCACCTTCAGACGCGCTTCGCCGGCGCTGGCCTGAATGGCGTTTTCAATCAGATTCAGTAATGCCCCGACCAGTGTGTCGCGGTTGCACAGCAGCTCACCGGCATGGCTGTCGCACTGCCAGCGAATTGGCAAATCGTGCACATGGGTCAACGCCGCTGCCTGCAGCGATTGCATCAAGGCATTGGGCGAAATGCGGTCGGTCAGCGGCAATTCACCGCGAGCGAACACCAGCATGTCGCGCACTTGATGTTCGAGTTCGTGCAGACGCTCTTTCAGGCGGCCGGCAAAGCGTTGCTGGGTTTCCACCGGCAATTGCTGTTCAGTCAAATGACTGGCGTAGAGCAAAGCGGCGGACAGCGGAGTGCGAATCTGGTGGGCCAGAGACGCAACCATGCGCCCCAGCGACGACAAACGCTCATGCCGTGCCAGTTGATCCTGAAGATGCCGGGTTTCGGTCAAGTCGTTGAGCAGCACCAACTGCCCCGGCTCGGCATCCAGCGAGCGAGTGGAAATCGACAGACGTCGACCGTTTTTCAAGGAGATTTCGTGACCGTCGTCTTCACGGGGAGCGAAGCAGCGTGCGATCACATGGCGCCAGAGTTCGCCTTCGAGTGGCGAGCCGAGCAGATCGATGGCGGCCGGATTGGCTTCGCGTACCAAGCCGTGACCGTCGATGACGATGACGCCGCCGGGCAACAGGTCGAGAAGGTTTTGCAGGCGATTGGCCAAGCGTTCTTTTTCCGCCAGTTCCTGCATGCGTTGGGCGCTGACCACGGCCAGCTCACCCTTGAGTTCGGTGACCCGCGCTTCGAGCAGGCTGTAGGAATCGGTCAGCTGGCTCGACATCTGGTTGAACAGCTGGAAGGCCTGCTCAAGCCCCTGACGACTTGCCTGCTCTACGGACGAGGGTTGCCCCACGATATTGGAGGCAGAAGAGATCTGGGCGGCTTGGGGCATTGGGCTCTCTCGCTTGGCTGACCGTCAGTGAAACGGAACGTTGCGAGGGCTGTAGCAATACCCGTGCCTAAAAAAAACAGCTTATAAATGAAGCGCTTGAAAAACAGGCGTCAATCATCCGCCTGTTCGTCTCCTCCAGCCCGGCTCATGCCGTACTTGCGCATCTTTTCGACCAGGGTGGTGCGACGGATGCGCAGACGTTCAGCGGCCCGTGCCACGATGCCATTGGCATCGTCCAGCGCTTGCTGAATCAGGCCCTGCTCCAGACCACCGAGGTAGTCCTTGAGATCGAGGCCTTCCGGCGGCAGCAGTGCACTGGCGCTGAAATCCGGCGTATGGCCGTTGATCGCCACGCGCTCTTCCAGATCGCTGCGCAGGCTGTCGACCATCTGCTCGTCTTCGTCGTCGACGTAGCGGAATTTCTTCGGCAACTCGACCACGCCGATCACCCCGTACGGGTGCATGATCGCCATGCGCTCGACCAGGTTGGCCAGCTCGCGGACGTTGCCCGGCCAGCCGTGACGGCACAGCGACATGATCGCCGCCGAGTTGAAACGGATCGAACCGCGCTTCTCGTGCTCCATGCGCGAGATCAGTTCGTTCATCAGCAGCGGGATGTCTTCGACGCGCTCACGCAGCGGCGCCATCTCGATCGGGAACACGTTCAGGCGATAGTAGAGGTCTTCGCGGAACGAGCCGATTTCGATCATGCTTTCGAGATTCTTGTGCGTTGCGGCAATGATGCGCACGTCGACGCTCTGGGTCTTGTTGCTGCCCACGCGCTCAAAGGTGCGCTCTTGCAACACGCGCAGCAGCTTGACCTGCATCGGCAGCGGCATATCGCCGATTTCGTCGAGGAACAGCGTGCCGCCGTTGGCCAGTTCAAAGCGCCCGGCACGGCTGGTGATCGCGCCAGTGAAAGCGCCCTTCTCGTGGCCGAACAGTTCGCTTTCCAGCAGCTCTGCAGGGATCGCCCCGCAGTTGACCGGCACGAATGGCGCGTCGCGGCGCTTGGAGTGATAGTGCAGGTTGCGCGCGACCACTTCCTTGCCGGTGCCGGACTCGCCGAGGATCAGCACGCTGGCGTCGGTGTCGGCCACTTGCTGCATCATCTGCCGGACGTGCTGAATCGCACGGCTGGTGCCGACGAGGCTGCGGAATAGATTGGGTTCGCGATGACGGCCGCGTTCGCGAGCCTGATCGTACATCTCGCGATAGACCTGGGCGCGGTGCAGCGAATCGAGCAATTTGCTGTAGCTGGGCGGCATTTCCAGGGTCGACAGGACGCGGCGACGCTGGTCTTCAGGCAGGTCAACGGAAGAATTATCGCCCATTAACAAAACCGGAAGGAACTCATCCCAGGTTGCGAGTGTCTTTAGCAAGCCCAAAAGCGCGCCAGGAGCATTGACGGTCCCGATCAGTACGCAAATGACTTCACGACTAGACGACAAAGAGCCGACAGCCTGCTGCCAGTCATGGCTGCCGCAGGGTAAATTTTCTTCGCCAAGAAAATTCAGAATCACCGCCAGGTCGCGGCGGCGGACGCTATCGTCATCGATCAGCAGAATTTTGGTTTCACGCCACATGCAATAGCAACTTCCCTAGTCAACTCAATGCCCGAAAAATAAGGCAAGCGAGACGCTTGCAGGACACCATGTGCCTGTAGACGCCCTAAACCTGATAATAGCCACTAGTTAAGTCAAAAAACCGTGCACAGTCAAATTTATGGCGCACATCTCTGGTTCAACTGACGGTTAATCAACCAAACAGATGGTAAACCTTTGCAGCCTTTTGCGCTTGGGTGATCTGCGACATCTCGTTGGCTATCGCCTGCCGCTCTCCCATGGCTACCTCAAGAAGCTCTTTGTAGACATGAAGCAGCTCCTCAAGGTTGTCGCGTAGCGCAACTTCATCCATCGAAGCTTCCGCCATGACGTCTTCCATGCAGGAACGGCAAGCCAGATCCAGCTCGCCGATGGCTTCCCAGTTTCGCTCGGCCAAGGCACCGACCAACGCTTCACGGGTATCGGTTATTCGCTGCAATACAAGACTCATGGTGATCTCCTTCAGAACTGCGGAGCCGGCACAGGCGCGATAGCGTCCCAGCCTTCTTTGACCGTTGTCAGCAGGCCGGCTACCTCATCAAGAATCTTCGGATCGCTCTTGACGTTGGCTTCAGCCAGCCGCTTCATCATGTAGATGTACAGCTGATTGAGCTCGCCTACTGAATCGGCGCTGTTTTCCAGATCCAGACCCTCACACAAGCCGCCAATGATGCCCACAGCCTTGCTGATCGCCGTGCATTTGGCCGGGATGTCCTTGCGCTCGATGGCGCCTTTGGCCTGAGCGATACGCTCCAGACCACCTTCCATCAGCATTTGCACCAGACGATGCGGGCTTGCTTCGGAAGTCTGTGCGTGAGCGCCGACTTTCTGGTACTGCCGAAGGGCTAACATTGGATTCATGTTCTACCTCATTGCCACAATGACTCGTATAAGCAGTGTATCGCCAACGAATCGCAGAACTTTAGATCAAAAGACAAAAACCCGGCACACGCCGATAAAGCGTAGCCGGGTTTTTGTCGTCCCTGCTCGTTACTTCGCAGATTGCTGAGCGTTCAGCGTGCTGAAGAACGACGTGATGTTGCTGGCTGTTGCTTTCATCTGGCCGACCAGCAAATCCATGGCGTTGTACTTGGCGGTCAACGTCTTCGTCAAGTTGGCGACACGCAAGTCCAAAGCCAATTGCTGATTGGTCAGGTTGCGCGTGTTCTTGTTCAGAATGGCCATACGCTGGTCGAGCAAGCCGGTACCCAGCTTGTCATCCGCCGGTGGCTTGAGGTACGGATCCACCGCCTTGCTCATGCGCGCCAACAGACCATTGGTGTCGTCAGTGCCGGTAAACAACTGTTGAACCTGACCGGTCATGCCTGGCTGGGCCATCGTTTTGTTGAACGCATTGGTGTCAAACGTCAGGTTACCGGTGTTGCGGTCGGTCATGACACCCAATTGCGACAGCACCGCCAAAGGACCACCGGCGCCTGGCGCAGTCAATTCCGCTCGAACATTGGCAAGCAGCGCGCGCGGCATGGCGTCGCCCGTGAACGCCGCCTGCACTGTCAGCTTGCCATCTGCGTCCGGCGTCGCCTTGGACAGCGTATCAATGGTGTTTTTCAGCGTGTTGAATGCATCGACAAACGCTTGAATCGATGTTTGCAGGCCCTTGGTGTTAGCGTCCACGCCGACAATAGTCGGAGTGGCAACACTGCCCGATACAGGGCTGACTGTCGTCAAGTTCAGCGTCAAGCCACTGATAGCACCGGTCACCGTGTTGCTCTTGCTGCTGACCTGCAAACCGTCAATGGTCAGCTGAGCGTTTTGTGCGACACCGTTGACCGCACCCGACGCCCCTGCTGCCGGACTTGCACCCATCGGCTTGGTGCCATCGATTTCCAGACCGGCAATGCCGCTGACGGTGAGGTCGGAGCCTTCACCAGTCTTGCTCGAGCTGATGACCAGGCGCGAAGCGCCAGTGCTGTCGGTCACGATGTTGGCGGAGATACCGTTGGCGCCCTGTGCCTTGTTGATCGCGTCGCGCGTGGTCTGCAAGGTGGAGTTCGCCGGAATATCGACGTTGTAATCAGTGCCATTCTGACTGATTTTCAGGGTACCACTCGGAATGGCACTGGCGGCACCGCCGGCGAAGGATGCGCTGGCGACTTTCGAACCCGTAGCCAGCTGACCGACAACGACGCTGTAACTGCCCGAAACCGCGGTGCTATCGGAAGTTGCGGTCAGCGTCGTGTTGTTCGCTGAAGCGGTGAAACCGGCGAACGCCGGGTTGGTTTTGTTGCCAAGATTGCTCATCGCTGTCTGGAAAGCGGTCAGCGCGCTTTTCAGCGACCCTACACCGGAAATCTTCAGCGTATTGGCTTTGGTCGCAGTGTCGATCTGCGTCTGCTTCGGCGCCTTGTCGGCATTGACCAAGGCAGTGACGATCGCACCGATGTCCAGGCCGGAACCCAGTCCGGAACCCGGTAGAATTGGACTTGCCATGTGCATCTCCCTTCAGATTGTTGCCATTCTTTTGACCGCTACAGGCGTCCTGAGAACGAACAAACACTATTCATGCCAGCTATCAGACTTTGGCGTCGAACAGCACGTGGCTTGCATTGGCGAGGCTGTCTGCCAGCTTGAGGGCTTCTGCGGAGGGAATCTGTCGCACGATCTCACCCGTCTCGCTTGCAATCACCTTGACGATGACTTTGCCGGAATGCTCGTCGATAGAGAATTCCAGATTGCGCTTGATCGATTGAACGAACTTCTCGATCTCCTGCACTGCCAATTTCAACTTGGTGTCGTCCGAATCCCGACTCTTGGCAGCGACCGGCGCTTGAGCCTTGGCCACCTCGGGCGTTTCCGACGGTTTTTCAGCAACCGACGTGACTGGCTTGGGAGCCGGATAAGACAGGTTAAGCTTGACGCTCATGTCCATGCTCATCACCTCCTAACGTAAAAAAGCGAGAGAGCACGACCAGCGCACTCCCCCGCTCAAACTCATTCCGAATTACTGAAGCAGCTTCAGTACAGCGGAAGGCAGTTGGTTGGCTTGAGCCAGAACCGAAGTGGAAGCTTGCTGCAGAGTTTGCTGCTTGGTCAGGTTAGCAGTTTCAGCGGCGAAGTCGGTGTCTTGTACACGACCCTGTGCAGCGGTGGTGTTCTCAACGATGTTCTGCAGGTTGGAGATGGTGCTGGTCAGACGGTTCTGCGAAGCACCCAGGCTGGCACGGGTATCACCGATCGCAGCGATAGCAGCGTCGATTGCAGTGATAGCAGCGTCAATGTTGGTGCCAGCAGTAGCAGCGTCAGTACCGGTCAGAGCCAGGGTAGCTTTGTCTACGGACAGGCTGACGGCGTCGAACTTGGAGCTCAGTACCAGGTCGATGTGGTTGGCAGTACCGGTGTTTGCGCCAACTTGCAGAGTCACAGTACCAGCCGAACCGTCCAGCAGGTTTTTGCCGTTCAGGTTGGTGGAAGCTGCGATACGGCTGATTTCGTCGGACATGTCGGCGAATTCAAGGTTGGTTGCTTTCTGGTCAGCAGTGCCGTTGGTGCCGGTACGTGCTTTAACAGCCAGCTCACGCATACGCTGCAGAATGTCGGTGGTAGCTTGCAGAGCGCCTTCAGCGGTCTGGGCAACGGAGATACCGTCGTTGGCGTTCTGGATAGCCTGGTTGCCACCACGGATTTGCGATTGCATGCGAGTGGAGATCTGCAGGCCAGCGGCGTCGTCTTTGGCGCTGTTGATTTTCAGGCCGGAAGACAGGCGCTGCATCGAGGTGGACAGAGCGTCGGAAGCGCGGTTCAGGTTTTTCTGAACGTTCAACGATGTGGTGTTGGTGTTTACTGTTAAAGCCATGACGAATTCCTCGTTGGTTGGGTACTGCGGCTTCCGGCCCTGGCAACCGCCGGGTATGGCCTAGAGAACCTTCGTAATAGTTATCGTCGGGTTTGCAGGTTGCTTGAGGGCTTTTTGAAAAAATTTTGCCATCACCACGCCACCCCCGAGAAAACAAAGACTTAGCAGCACATCCAGCGCGAAAAAATGACGTCATAAAACCGCCTGTAACGCAAAGCCGCGGGCCAGCGCTGCGCAGCGGTTCAGCGCCTGGCACTTTCCAGCAATTCGACCAGTTCGTATTCCATATAGTCAGCCAGGCCCAACCAGTCCTGGCGCTCCTGGGAATCGAGCATTTGCATGAGCACCTGCGCCCATTCCAGCTGCACCTTCTCCGCGACAGACGCCAGGCATAGTTGAGCCTGTTCGAATACATCGACCATCGTCAGCGCCGCCTCAACGTCACGCCCAAGGCGAAACAACGCCGCACACTGACGACACTGATCCTGACACTGACTCAGCGCCCTCATTGCACGAACTCCGGATTGAAAGCGGTCCCGGCAATCAATGCACCGGCGCGGCTGCTGTTGAGAAATTCGACCTTTGGATGCGCGGCGATATAACGCTCGAGCACACACAGATAACCGCGAAAATTCAGCTGAGTGCTGACGCGCTGACCGTGGCCATCGCGCACCCAGTGCCGCGCCTGGGCCAGCGGCGGGCCCAGATCGCCGTCGTCCCAACCGGCGTGGGTCTTGTTCATCGGGAAGGCGAAGTCGGCGCCAAACAGAGTGATTCGACTCGCGCCCATTTTTACCGCGAGATCCACCGCCGGATGGATCACGCTGCCGCCGACGTGCAGCTCGCCGCGTGGATACTGTTCTTTCAGCTCGGCATAGATCGGGCTGGCCGAATAGCCGCCATAGCGCTTGCCCTTCCATGCCTTCAATACCTGCGGGTCGCTCATCGGCAGGTACACCAGCGTAATGCTGTCAGACGTCTCGAAGGGCAGATGCCGAAACCCGATGCGCTGATCGATGCTCACCACCAGATCAGGCACGATGCCGTGTTCGCGCAACGGTCGATAAGCGGTATCAACACAGATGAACAACGGCCGCTCGGCACGCTGACGAATCGCCGCCAGCCGCTCGAAATGCTGCTCCAGCGTCGGGCCGGTGGCGATCACGTAGATTTCACGTCCAGCGCAACTGCCGAACAGCTGCGCGACATCGTCATCGCCAAGCAGCACCGGCAGACATTCCTGCAAGCGTTGCTGGATTTCTGGCGACTGCGGATCGAAATCGCGATTGTTGAATGTCAGGTGCACTTCATTGATCAGCCGGTCGCGGATCTTCGCGTTGAAGTCATCGGCCAATAACATCTCGGCGGGCAAGGCAAAGAATGGCGTGAAGAAGTCCGAATGATCACCCGCGTAAAACAGTTCGACCCGGGGATCCTGCAGCCACTGGCGCTGATCGAGCAGTTGCAGTACCAGCGCGAACAGCGCGCCGTTGAGGATATGCACGTACAGACGCTCCAGCCCCGTACGTTCAAGAAGCACGCCGGGCAAGTCGCCCAGGCCGGTGCCATAGACATGGAGTTGCGGTTTTTCCGGCAGGCTTGCCGCCTGAACCTGCGCCTCGTGCAGACGATCATGGCGACTGGTCAGCTGAATGCCGTCAACGCTCAGCGTCGAGCCCAGTCCTTGCACGAGTTCGGCCTGCACGCACGCGCTGTCTTCAGCCATCAGTCGCTCGAACAGCGCCGGCCAGCGCCGTTGCAACACCTCGGCATTGACTTGGAAAAACTCGCTCATGGCGCCTCGCGCTCCTTCTCGGGCAAAAAAATAGCGTTCAAGGTTAACCTTGAACGCTATTTTTGTATCAGTGGTTTTTGCTGCAGCTTACGGACGATAGATGATCGCCGAGCCCCACGACAGACCGACACCAAAACCGCTCAGCGCAACGCGCTGCCAGTCAGAGTCGAGGACGTGTTTTTCCAGCAGCAGCGGAATGCTCGACGACACGGTGTTGCCCGTCTCGACCATGTCCTTGATGAACTTCTCCGGTTCGCCTTCGAAGCGTCGCGCCACGGCGTCGACAATCGCCGCGCTGCCCTGGTGAATGCAGAATGCGTCGATGTCATCGGCCTTGAGATTGGAATCGTCGAGCAACTCGTGCAAGTGCGCCGGGACTTTCAGCAGAGCGAAGTTGAAGACCTGACGACCATTCATGAAGAACACGCCGTTGCTGACTTTCAGGTGCGGTGCGCCGGAACCGTCAGTGCCGAACTTGGCCTTGCCCAGCGCCCAGGTCGGGTTTTCGCCCATCCAGGTAGCGGTGGCGGCATCGCCGAACAGCATGGTGGTGTTGCGGTCTTCAGGGTCGACGATTTTCGAATACGGGTCAGCGGTAATCAGGAGGCCGTTCTTCAGGCCGGCGGCTTCCATGAAGCCCTTGATCGCGTAGATACCATATACATAACCGGAGCAGCCCAAGGAGATATCGAACGCTGCGACATTGGTCGGCAGGCCGAGCTTGTCCTGGACGATTGCTGCTGTGTGCGGCAGGCCTTCTTCATCACCGTTCTGGGTGACGACAATCAACGCGTCGATCGATTCACGCTTCAGTTCAGGATTGCTGGCAAACAGCGCATTGGCCGCTTCCACGCACAGATCGGAAGTTTCCTGCTCAGCGTCTTTGCGCGGCAGGAACGCCGAACCGATCTTGCCAAGGATGAACTCTTCATCCTTTTCGAATTTTGCACCTTGTGCGTAATTGTCCACGCCGGCTACAGGAACGTAGCTCGCAATGCTTTTTATGCCAATCATTACGGCTTCCCAATAAAAAACAGCCCAAAACCACCGCTCGCAAGGATTCGAGGGGCGCCGACAAACAGAAAACGGCCGCCACGACGGGCAGCCACGGGAAGCGCAAAGGGCTATCACTGGAACCGCAAAACGGGCCAGGCGCCATCTCCCCGGTCAATACAATACAGTGAAGATGCGCGTTATGACTCGCAGGTCACGCTATTTTGCCGAATCGATGGCAGATTGGCCTATTCGACCAGCGACCAGTCCAGCGGCGTACCGCGCTTGATCGCGGTGCGCGCACGGCGTCCGAGGACGGCTTCGGTGTGCTTGGGCGGCAGACCGAGGCCGGGACGAATGGCGCGCAGATTGTCCCCGGTAAAGGCTTCACCGGCAGCCATGTCAGCGGTGACATACAGCGAGCGGCGATAGACCAGCGACTTGCGCTCGGCCTCGGTCGGACCGTACTGAACACGCCCCATCGCCTGCCAGGCACGCTCGGTTTCGACGACCAGACTGGCCAGCTCCGCAGGCTCCAGGGAGAAACTCGCGTCCACGCCACCGGCGGAACGATCGAGGGTGAAATGCTTCTCCACCACCGTCGCCCCCAGCGCCACCGCCGCCACCGACACGCCAACGCCCATCGAATGATCTGACAGCCCCACCTCGCAACCAAACAGCTCGCGCAGATGCGGGATCGTGCGCACATTGCTGTTGAGTGGCGTGGCCGGATAAGTGCTGGTGCACTTGAGCAACACCAGATCCTTGCACCCGGCCTCGCGGGCGGCACGCACGGTTTCATCCAGTTCGGCGATGCTGGCCATGCCGGTGGAGATGATCAGCGGTTTGCCCGTAGCCGCCACACGGCGGATCAGCGGCAGATCGGTGTTTTCGAAACTGGCGATCTTGTACGCCGGCACTTCAAGGCTTTCGAGAAAATCCACCGCGCTGTCATCGAACGGCGTCGAGAATGCGAGCATCCCCAACTCCTTGGCCCGAGCAAAAATCGGCGCGTGCCACTCCCACGGTGTGTGGGCTTTTTCGTAGAGATCGTAGAGCGACGTGCCGGCCCACAGACTGCCCGGATCCTTGATGAAGAATTCACCTTCAGCCAAATCCAGGGTCATGGTTTCGGCGGTGTAGGTTTGCAGCTTCAAGGCATGCGCCCCGGCCTTGGCCGCCGCCTCGACGATTTGCAGAGCGACGGCGAGGGACTGGTTATGGTTGCCGCTCATCTCGGCAATGATGAACGGCGGCGCATCGGCACCGATGGTGTGGTGGCCAATCTTGAAACTAGACATGCGGGTGATCCTTCAAAACACGGCTGAACGCGCAGGTTTCCTGGATGAACCCGGCGTCGCGAAAGACTTTCAATGAGGACTGATTGGCCGGCATGACCCGGGCAGTGATGCGTGTCAGTTGCGGCCAGTGCGCAGCGACAAACGCTTCGCCACGGCTGAGCACTGCCCTGCCCCAACCGAGGCCGAAACGCCCTTCCAGCAGATAAATCGACACTTCGGCTTCGAACCCGCGCAAGTCGTAACGCAGCACCCCGACCGGGCCGTCGTCCGCCTCGGCGATCAACAGCAACCGTTGCGGATTGCGCAGGGTCGCTGTCAGCCAGTTCAGATGCTGAGTCCAATCGATCACACCGGTTTCCAGCGACCAGCGCCGTACCGCTTCAGCATTGCGCCCATCGAACAGCAACTGCGCATCGTCCAGCGTCGCCGGGCGCAGTTTCAGCACCGCGCCGGCTAGCGCCGCCGCCACGCGTTCGGCACCGCGTCCGTCGACCAGTTGCCGCGAACGCTCGGCGAGGCTGCGGCGCAAAAAATGATTGTTCACGACGAAGCCGACCGCATCACGCAACTGCTCGACGCTGACCTGCTCGCGGGCGCCCATGAACACATGCGCACCGGCAGCGGCCATGACTTCGCCGTTGGCCTGCTGATTGTTCGCCACGGCGATGCAGATCGTCGGCAAACCCAGCGCCGCGCGCTCCCAACTGGTGCCTCCGCCAGCGCCGATAAACAGATCGGCCTCAGTCATGCGCTGATGGAAATCGCTAACGAAACTGTGCAGGCGCCAGTTCGGTCGCGTCTCGGCCAACGCTTGCATCTGCGTCCACGCCGGGTTGTCGGCGCCAGCGACGAAGTCCACCTGCAACTCAGTGAAATCAGCCAGCGCCAGCATCGCATGATGAGTCTGTCTCGCCGCGTCGAAACCGCCGAAATTCACCAGCACACGCCGGGCCTTCGGTTTGATCTCGATGGCATCGCAGTTGAATTCTTCGCGCAACATGGCGTAGCGCGGGCCGAGCAAGGTGCGACAGCCTGGGGGGAGCAGCTGCGCGTAGTTTTCGCTAAGACCGGACAGGTTCTGATTGAGCAGCAGATCGACGCTGTAACGCCGCGTGGCCAGATCATCCACGGCGGCGATTCGATGCGCCCAGCGCCGGGCCGCGGTTTGCCAGTGATGATCGAGGCCGTAATGGTCGACGATGATCCAGTCGAACGGTGCCTGCCCATCCAGCAGCAGGCCCAGTGCATCAATATCGAACTGCCACGGCAACATCGATTCGATGGCCTGCAGCGGGTCTTCGTCGCGATAGCGCTCGGGCAGCGCGAAGGTCTCGAAGCCCTCGGCATTCAGGGCATCCAGTCGATGCCCCGGCAAACGCCGACAGGCGAATGCGACATGACTGCCCTGCCCGCGCAGCACCCGCGCCAGGGTCAGGCAACGGGCGATGTGGCCGCTGCCGATGGTTGGCGACGCGTCGGCGCGGATCAGCACTCTCATTGCAGTTCTCCGCCGGCTCTGAGTGCGGCGTACAGATATTCGGCGCGCTGCCAGTCTTCGGGCGTGTCGATGTCCTGGACCAGATGACGCGGCAGGATCATCGGCAGGCTCGCTGGCGAGAACAGCGTCTCGCCACGCAACCACGCTTCGCTGCGCCCCCAGTAAAACTGCCCGGCATCCTGAAATGCTTCGGGCAGATCCTGCGAACGGGTCGTACGAAATTCGGGGTACAAAGACGTCAACGCGCCCTCCTCGTCGAGGGTCAGTGCGCGCTGCACCGGGAAGCCGAAGCCGCACACCGAAAAGGCAAACGACTTGTGCGGATGCTGCTTGAGCAAATCCAGACCCTGACGCAGATAACGCGCCTGCAACAACGGTGCAGTCGCGTATACACAACAGGCGTAATCGAACGTCGGCAATTGCTGCAAGGCATGCACGATCACCGCAGCGGTACCGGTGAAATCATCGGCCAGATCGGCCGGTCGCATGAATGGCACTTCAGCGCCATGTGCTCGTGCGACGTCGGCGATTTCGTCATCGTCGGTGCTGACCACAACGCTCTCGAACAGCCCTGACTCCAGCGCCGTGCGAATCGAGCGGACGATCATCGGCACGCCGTCGAACGGTTTGAGATTCTTGCGCGGGATGCGCTTGCTGCCACCACGGGCGGGGATGATCGCGACGCAGCTCACGGTGCCTTACTCCTCCAGTAGCAGCCGACGCAGTTGCTCGACCACCTGATCCTGTTGTGCTTCGCTGAGCAAAGGGAACAGCGGCAAGCTGATCGCCTCGGCGTAATAGCGCTCGGCCTCGGGAAAGTCGCCCTCGGCAAAACCCAGCTCGCGATAGTACGGCTGCAGATGCACAGGAATATAGTGCAGATTCACGCCGATACCGGCGGCACGCAAAGCTTCAAACACCTGACGATGACTGAGGTTGCAGCGCTCGACCTGCACGCGCACCACATACAGGTGCCACGCCGATTCGGCCTCCGGTTGCGCGCTCGGCAAGGTCAGCGGCAGGTAGGCGAGGAGTTGATCGTAACGTGCGGCCAGTTCCCGGCGACGTGCAACAAACTCATCCAGTTTGGCCAGTTGCGACAGGCCCAGCGCCGCTTGCAGATCGGTGATCCGATAGTTGAAGCCCAGCTCGACTTGCTGGTAATACCAAGGCCCGTGGCTGGGCTCGGTCATGTGCTCGGCTTCGCGGGTCATGCCATGGCTGCGCAGGCGTCGCAGACGTTCGGCCAGCACCGGGCGATTGGTCAGGACCATGCCGCCTTCGGCGCTGGTGATGATTTTCACCGGGTGAAAACTGAACACCGTCATTGCCGCAAATTCGCCGCAACCGACCGGGCGGCCGGCGTAGCTCGCCCCCACCGCGTGCGAGGCGTCTTCGATCACAGTGAAGTTGTAGCGCACCGCCAGATCGGCGATCTTGCGCATATCGCAGCTCTGCCCGGAGAACGCGACGGCGACGAGGACTTTGGGCAACGTGCCGTCGCGCTCGGCCTGTTCGAGCTTCGCTTCAAGGGCAAAGGCATCGAGGTTCCAGGTCAGCGGATCGATGTCGACGAAATCAACATCAGCGCCGCAATAACGCCCGCAATTGGCCGAAGCCAGAAACGTATTCGGCGAGGTCCACAAGCGATCGCCCGGCCCCAGGTCAGCGGCCAGACAAGCAATGTGCAGCGCCGCCGTGGCATTGCACACCGCCACGGAAAAATCGGCCTGACAGCGCTCGGCCATGGCCTGCTCGAAGCGTTCGATGGTCGGCCCTTGAGTCAGCCAGTCCGATTGCAGCACCTCGACCACCGCATCGATGTCCGCCTGATCAAGGCTCTGCCGACCGTAAGGAATCATACCGACAGCTTCGCGTGCAGATCGGCGATCTGCCCCACTGAAAGGAAATGCGGGTTGGTGTCCGAGCGATACTCGAAATCCTCGTCCACTGCACGGCCACGTTCACCGAGTTTATCGACCGCGAAATCGACGTCGACGCTGGTAAAACGAATCGACGGCTGAATCGTGTAATGGTCGTCAAACTCAAGGGTCATGCGCGCATCGTCCAGCGGCACCATCAGTTCGTGCAGCTTCTCACCGGGACGAATGCCGACGTTCTTGTGTGGCAGATGCTCGGCCATGCCGCGCGCCAGATCGACGATGCGGATCGACGGGATCTTCGGCACGAACACTTCGCCGCCATGCATGCGGGCGAAGCTGTCGAGGACGAACTGCACGCCGTGGTCGAGGGTGATCCAGAACCGCGTCATGCGCTCGTCGGTGATCGGCAATTCTTGCGCGCCGTCAGCGATCAGCTTGCTGAAGAACGGCACTACCGAGCCGCGCGAACCGGCGACATTGCCGTAGCGTACTACGGCGAATCGGGTCTGCTGCTCGCCGGCAATGTTGTTGGCGGCGACGAACAATTTGTCCGAGAGCAACTTGGTCGCGCCGTACAGATTGATTGGGCTGGCGGCCTTGTCGGTGGACAGCGCCACGACTTTTTTCACACCGTTGTCGATGGCGGCGGCGATGATGTTCTCCGCGCCGTTGACGTTGGTGCGAATGCATTCGGTCGGGTTGTACTCCGCCGCCGGCACCTGCTTCAACGCGGCGGCATGCACTACGTAATCGATGCCGCGCATGGCCTGACGCAAGCGCTCGGCGTCACGCACGTCGCCGATGAAATAACGCATGCACGGTGCATTGAAGGTCTGCTGCATTTCGTATTGCTTGAGCTCGTCGCGGGAGAACACCACCACGCGCTTGGGCTGGTATTGCTCGAGCAAGCGGCGAATGAAGTTGCGCCCGAACGAGCCGGTGCCGCCGGAGATGAAAATCGATTGTCCGTTGAACATGTTGTAGTTCCTGTCGGCCTGCTCAGGCGAGCAACTGCGCCCAATTGATCGAGGCGTTTTCGCCCAGAGTGAAACCTTTGCCGCTCAGGGCCAGGTTGGCGTTGTACGCCGGATCCTGGGCAAAGGCGTCGGGCCATTTTTCACGCAATGCCGCCAATGCCACTGCCGCCTGTGGCAGCTCGCCGGTGTGCAGCACCTGCACCAGTGGCGTCCACACGGTGAGGTAACCGGCCTGACCGGCCTTCAGGCACAGATCGACATCGGCATAGCCGTCAGCGAAGGTCGCTTCGTCGAGGCCGCAAAGGGCATTGAACAGCTCTTTGCCAACCATCAGGCACACCCTGGAGACGGCCGAATAATTCTGCTCGACAACCAGCCGCTGCATGTAGCCCACGGCCTTGTGTTGCTCGCCGATGAAAGGCGAACCCACGCCTTCGTTCAGACCAAGAATCAGACCGGCATTGGCGACTTTGCCATCGCGATCGACGAGTTTGGCGCCGACGATGCCGACTTCAGGACGCTGGGCATGGTTGAGCAGCGAATCGATCCAGTTCGGGTTGACCACTTCGCTGTCCGCGGCCAGCAGCACCAGGTATTCACCTTGCGCCTGCTCACTGGCGGCGTTGAACAAGCCGACTTCGCTCAGCGGCTGGTCGGCGCGCAGGACATTGACCTTGGCATGGCGCAGCGTTCCCAGCCAGTCGTTGACCGCTGCCGACTGGTTGGCGTTGGCGGCCAACAGCACTTCGTAGCGGCTGTAACGGGTGCGCAGCAGCACGCCTTCCACGCAGCGACGCAGTGCAGGCAGATCATCAATGACCGGCACAATGATCGACACCAGCGGCTGTTCGGTATGGCGATAATCGATCTGCCACGTGCCCGGCGTGGTCGATGTAACTTTGGCTTTGTAACCGCGATTGCCCAAATGACGCAGCAGCGCCAGGCGTTCATGGGTGTTTTCTTCCAGAGGCGCCTGCTCGGTGATCAGCAGCGGCTCGTCGAGGTGCGCCAGACCGTCGAGGCCGCCCTGTTCGATGATGCGCAGCAACAGATCGAATTCCAGCGCTTTGCTGAAGTCGGCCTGATAGCCACCCGCTTCAAGCAACACTTCGCGACGGATCAGCCAGTGCCGCGCCATCAGCGATGGCACGCTTTGCAGCAGATCAAGGTTGAAACCAGGGCGGAACACGTCGACCAGTGCTCCTTCGGCAGTGCGCTGAATTTCATCCGTCGCCACCGCGCGAATGCCGCTGGCCGACATCAGTTCCAGACCCGCGCGGGCAAGGCCGGCCGGAGTGAATTCATCACCCACGTTCGCCAGCAACAACCAGTCGCAAGGCGACTGCGCAGCGCTCTGGTTGAGCTTGTCGACAAGATTGCCCGGCGTAACCCGAACAAAATGCAAGGTGTTTTGCGCGGTAGTCGCGGTCTGCGGCTCACCCGTGGTGAAGACTACAATCTTGAAAGCTTTGCTGATCCCTTCGACAAGGCTGTCGAGCGTGATTTGCAGCTTCTCGACACTGTCATCCAGGTCAAGCAGGAAAATACCGAATTGCGGGCCGCCGTTGCTGGCGGCCAGACGCGCAGCAATTGACCCAGCCTGTTCGGCGTCAGGCTTGCGCGCCGCCAGCCAATCGAGCAAACGCCCCGAGCGCATCTTGCGGAAGAGCGGGTAGTGATCAAGGTTCGACACGGCTTCAAGACGCGCGTCCCACTCGAGCATTTCCTGTGCAGGCACTTCCTCGCCAACCAGCTGAAGTTGCTCGGCCAGACGCTTGACCACGTGACGGTTGAACGCGTTGCTGTCATGAGCTTGCCACAGCCGGTCGGTGACACTTTCAGGGGTGTCGTTATTACGCGCCTGCAGCAGATACTCCTGCCGGGTCCAGACGCCTTCAAGCTTTTCAAGCTGAATACGCCCGGCGGGCATCGCATGCAGGAGGAATTCGAACTGGGTCAGCAAGTCGAAGAAGTGCTGGTTGTAAAACGGCATCTCGACGTATTGCCGTGGGCCGAATTTGCGTTCAGGTGCCTTGGTGAAGTTGTTCCAGGTCGACTCGAAAATCAGCTCGGTCGTCAACGCACGCCCAGAGACCAGACTGTCGGTCATGGCCTCGAAGCTTTTCAGGGCAAATGCCTTGCGCTGCGCCTGATCGATATCGGTGATGGCGGTCGGCAAGGACGCAAGGAATTCGGCGAAGGCTTCCCGTTCGGCCACCGACTTGGCATCGGTGTAGGACAGTGCGTGATAGACCTCGGTGTTGTGGTCAGAGAAGCCGATGTTGATCTCGCGCACGACATACGGAATCGGCAGGATCCGCGCCTTGGCGTTTGCCAACAGATAATAGGTGTGGCCGATTTCCTGCCATTCGAAGCTGGTTCCCGCCGGCAACGCGGCGTACCAGTCCTGAACGATCGAAGTACGGCACACGCCATAAAACGGCGGTACGTACTGGTGCATGAAATCGAGGACACGATCCTCGGCGCGCTCGGATGCGTAGTCTTCACAGACTTTCTTGTCGCGACGGTAATAACTGACGCTGCCCGCCAGTGCCAGGTACATCAGGCAATAGCCGTGGCACAGCCCGTAGTCGCGGTTCGCTTCGAGGAAGTTGACCGATTCGGCCAGCGACTCATGCAGTATGAAGTCGTCGTCGGCGGCAAACACCATGTACGGCGTGGTCAACTGCGCAACGCCGTAAGTCAGTTTGGCCTGCATGCCCCAGTAGGCAAATTGCGGCAGGTGCTGATAATCGACCGCCGAAAAATCGCCTTCCGGGCGCTCGGGGGAAGAATCCAGCACCAGCACCTTGCAAGGCAGGCTGCTGTAGTACTGCAGCGCTCGGCGCAAAAAAGCCGGGCGGTTGTGGGTGATCAGTACCACTGTCAGCAACTCGCTCAATGGCAGCGTGTTTTCAGAACCGTACTTGCCTTGCATAACTTCTCCTGCCGCGATCAAACCGTGCGAAAACGCTGTAATGAAAAAACTGTCAACGAACCCGACGCAGATAACCGTCCGAAGCAACGGTGATCAGCAACTTGTCCTGCATCTGCTGATCGATCTCAAAATCAGCGTTTTCCTTGAGATAAGCCCACACCGCAGTCTTCGGGTTGTCACCCGGGCCCCACGGACGATCCGGGAAAGCATCGGCCGGCATGTCCTCGACGACGGTGTCCATGACCACGCAATAGCTGTCCACCGACACCAATGGTGCGTAGAGACGCAACTCTTCCAGGACGTGTTCGTGGGTATGGTTGGAGTCGAGCACCACGATGACTTTCTTGCTGGCAGCCGCCTGCCGCACCTGCTCGGCCACCGCCGGGTCGAGGCTGGAACCTTCGATCATGCTGATGCGCTTGATCATCGGATGACTTTCGATGGCCTCACGGTTGTGCGCGCGGATATCGCGATCAATGCCGAGCACTTCGCCATGGCCCTGCAGCTCCAGCAACGAAGCGTAGTAAATGATCGAACCGCCATGAGCGATACCGCACTCGATGACCAGGTCCGGTTTTATCCGCCAGATCAGTTCCTGCATCGCCATCATGTCTTGCGGCAATTGAATGATCGGGCGACCCATCCACGAAAAGTGATAGGTGTACTTGTGCTTGGCCGACTCGTTATAGAACTGCTGGGCCAGCGCCTTGAGTTCCTGGTTCTGGCCTTGGGCAACCACTTCAGCCTGGCACTCTGCTTCGAAGGCTTTGATCAGGTTATCGCTCATTGTTGGTCTCACTGAAAATTCATTGGGTTTGCACATGGCCAAAAGGCCTTCGCGGCAGGCGCATCAGTCGCTGCGCTGCGCCTCGAGTAATTTTTGTAACCGCTCCACCACAGCCCAGAACGCCATGGGCTCGTGGGTCGGATAGGGATAGTGGCCGAGGTTCAAATCCAGCGTTGCGCCACGCTCGCGCAAGCGCTGTTCGACCAGCGCACGCACCGACACCGGTTGACCGCTGGCACAGTTGACTACGCCAGCGAAATCGCGCTGATGGAGGATCGCGGCGAGGTGACTCGCGGCAATTTCAATTGCGAGGAAATCGCGCAACTGCTCACCGGCCGACATGTTGAAGGTCGGCTCACCGCTATCGATTGCCCGGTCCAGCGCGGCCAACAGGCTGTTTGGGTTCTGCCCTGCGCCGTGCAAATAGAACAAGCGCGCCCATTGCAGGGTGAACGGTTGCTCCTGCTGCAAATTCTGCAGAAACAGGTGCAGCGTATGTTTGGCCAGACCGTACGGATTGCTCGGCCGTGTCTCGGTTGACTCGCTGAGCGGGCCGCTCTGCATGCCGTATTCGAAGCAGGTGCCGGTCACCAGCACCTGCTGCACGCCCGCCTCGACCGCGCTTTTGATAAAGCGGTAATCGGCCATCAGGTTGTGCTCGAAATGAAACAGCGCCCGATAGTTCGGCAGCCCCGGCCAGGCCAGATGCACGAGTGCGTCGATGCCTTCGGTCAGCGCGACGACATTCAGATCGGCAGCGTGAATATCCGCGCTGACGAACTCGACGTCCTCGATCCACGGCATGCTTCGCGCCGTTTCGGCATTGCGCGCCACCGCGCGAACTTCACAGCCGCGCGCAAGCAATGCGGCAACCAGATGCCGACCGACAAAGCCCGTGGCGCCAGTGACCAGAACTTTCACAGCACTTTCAACTCAGGCACGGCGATGACGAAGCGCCCGTCCCACTGACGCACCTGCGCCAGTTGCTGACTGACTTCGTGCAGCAGGTTCCAGGGCAGCACCAGCACGTAGTCCGGTTGCTCAATGTCGATCTGCGCTGGCGCAACAATCGGGATGCGACTGCCCGGCAAGAACTTGCCCTGTTTGTGCGGGTTGGCATCGGCCACCCAGGACAGCAGATCCGCTTTGACTCCGGCGTAGTTGAGCAAGGTATTGCCCTTGGCCGCCGCGCCGTAACCGACCACACGTTTGCCGTCGGCTTTGGCCTGCAACAGGAAGCGCAGCAGGTCATGTTTGATGCGTTCGGCAGCAGGCGCGAGGGTCGCGTAGTACTCAGGGGTTTTTACCCCGGCAGCGAGTTCGGCCTGCAATTGTTGCTGAACTGCCGGGAGAACAGCGCGGCGCTGGCCGTCCTTGCGCTGCACGAATACGCGCAGCGAGCCGCCGTGAGTGCTCAACTGGCTGACGTCGAACACTTCCAGGCCATTGCGCTCGCACAGGGTCTGCACGGCGGTCAGCGACAGGTAGGAATAATGTTCGTGATACAGCGTGTCGAACTGCGCGCCGGCCATCAGCGTCAGCAGTTGCGGAAACTCGAAGGTGGCGACGCCGGTCGGCTTGAGCAACGTCGCGAAGCCGGCGAGGAAATCGTTGATGTCCGGCACATGCGCGAGCACGTTGTTGGCCGCCATCAGGTCGGCGCTCCAGCCTTCGCTGCGCAATTGCGTGGCGGTGTCGCGGCCGAAGAACAGCTCGCGAATCTCCAGGCCTTTTTCCCGTGCAGCCTGTGCGGTGCTGCGAGTCGGCTCGACGCCCAGACACGGGATGCCGCGCGCGGCGACGTATTGCAGCAGGTAACCGTCGTTGGCGGCGACCTCGACGACACGGCTGTCGGCGTTCAGCCCGAAGCGCTCGCTCATCTCGGCGACATAGCGCTCGGCGTGATTCAGCCAAGTACTGGAGAACGAACTGAAGTAGGCGTACTCGGCATCAAACAGGCTGTCGGCACTGGTGTAATCCTCGGTCTGCACCAGCCAGCATTGCTCGCACACCGCGACTTTGAGCGGGACCCATTGCTCGGCCTGCTCCAGGCGATCGGCATGCACGTAGGCGTTGGACGGCGGCGAAGTGCCGAGGTCGATCAGCGGCAGGCTCAGCGGTGCGGCGCACCCACGGCAATTCATAGACGCACTCCAGCAAAGTGTTGATCAAGCGCGGGATGGCTGGAGTCACGCGCTGACAAATTATTGACAGGCAACGGCCAGGCAATCGCCAGCCGCGGATCAGTCACCGACAAGCCGCCCTCGTGCTCCGGCGCGTAATCGGCGCTGTGCAGATAGAGCAATTCGGCGTCCTCGGTAAGCGTCTGAAAGCCATGAGCGAAACCTGCCGGAATCAACAGGCTGCGGCCATCGCCCGCCTTCAAGTGCTCGGCATGCCAGTGCAGAAACGTCTCCGACCCCGGGCGCAGATCCACCGCAACATCCCAGACTTCACCGCGCAGGCACGTGATCAGTTTGGCTTCCGGGGCGTTGGCATTCTGGTAATGCAGGCCACGCACACTGCCCTTCTCGCGGGTGCAGGAATGGTTGATCTGACGGATGTGGAAAGCGCTGCCGAACGCACTCAGGCTGCCCTCGCAGAACAACCGGGCAAAGTGCCCGCGCTGATCTTCGAAGCGCTTGTGCTGAACGCAGAACAGACCGGCCAGCGGCAACGCTTGCAGGGAAAACTCGCTCACATCGCGCCTCGGTAAAGTTTCAATTGGCCCAGAGTTACGGCGCGCATGTCATCGCCGTTCTGCCACGCCAGATGCCAATCGAGGGTCTGCGCCAGGCACGCCTGCAACGACCAGCGCGGCTTCCATCCAAGCACCTGCCGCGCGCGGCTGCTGTCCAGCCGCAGCAGACCGGCTTCGTGCAGTTCACTCGGTTCGATACGCAGACCACGGGCCTGCGGCCAACGGTTGGCGAGCAGTTCGACCACTTCACCGACGCTGCACATGTCGGCCTCACCGGGACCGAAGTTCCACGCGCCGGCGTATTCCGGGCCGTGTTCGTAGAGCGCGGCAGCCAGTTGCAGATATCCGGCCAGCGGTTCCAGCGCGTGCTGCCACGGGCGCACCGCTTGCGGGTAACGCAGGGTCACTGGCTCGTCGGCGGTCCATGCTTTCAACACGTCGGGAATCAGTCTCTCTGGCGCAAAATCACCACCGCCCAGCACGTTGCCGGCGCGTGCCGTCGCCAGGGCCAAACCATGTTCGGCATGTTTGTCCGCCGGGAAGAACGACGCGGCGTAGGACTGCGCGAGCAATTCGCAGCAGGCCTTGCTGCTGCTGTAAGGATCGTGGCCACCAAGGGCTTCGTCTTCGCGGTACGGCCACAGCCATTCCTTGTTGGCGTAGACCTTGTCGGTGGTCACCAGCACACAGGCGCGCACGCCGCCGACCTGACGAATCGCTTCGAGCAGGTTCAGCGTACCCATGACATTGCTTGAATAGGTGCCAAGCGGATCGCGATAGCCCTCGCGCACCAACGGCTGCGCCGCCAGATGCAGGACGATTTCAGGCTCGGTCTCGGCGATGATTTCCAGCAAGGCGCCGAGGTCACGCAGATCGCCGCGTTGATCATTGATGCCTTCGTGCACGCGCGCCAGTTCGAACAGGCTCGGTTCGGTCGATGGATCCAGAGAAAAACCGCTGACTTGCGCACCAAGGCTTTGCAGCCACAGGGTCAGCCAACTGCCTTTGAATCCAGTGTGTCCGGTGACCAGGACGCGTTTGCCACGCCAGAACTCCGCACTCAGGCCCATTGCTTCCATGGGGCCTCCCCGCTCTGCCACAGCGCTTCGAGATGGTTCTTGTCACGCAGGGTGTCCATGGGTTGCCAGAAACCGTCGTGTTCAAACGCTTTCAGTTGCTCCTCGCGGGCCAGACGCGCCAATGGCTCGGCTTCCCAAGTGGTTTCATCGCCAGCGATGTAGGGCAAGACTTTCGGCGACAGAACGAAGAAGCCGCCATTGATCCAGCCGCCGTCGCCCCGGGGTTTTTCAGTGAAGCCAAGGACCTGATCGCCTTGACGCTCAAGTGCACCGTAGCGCCCCGGTGGCTGCACGGCGGTGACGGTGGCCAAACGGCCATGGCCCTTGTGGTAATCGACCAACTGACGGATGTTCAGATCAGAAACGCCGTCGCCGTAGGTGAAGCAGAACGCTTCGTCATCCTGCAGATAACGGCCGGCACGCAACAGGCGTCCACCGGTCATGGTCTCCTCGCCGGTATCGATGAGGGTCACGCTCCACGGCTCGCTGTAGTTCTGGTGCACATCCATGCGGTTCTCGCGCATGTTGAAGGTGACGTCGGAGGTGTGCAGGAAATAGTTGGCGAAGAAGTCCTTGATCGCGTAGCCCTTGTAGCCCAGGCAGATGACGAAGTCGTGGATCCCATGGGCGGAATACTGCTTCATGATGTGCCAGAGAATTGGCTTGCCGCCGATCTCGATCATCGGCTTGGGCTTGAGGTGCGACTCTTCGCTGATGCGCGTGCCAAGGCCACCCGCCAAAATTACTGCCTTCATCGTCTCCCCTCTTGTTCTTCACCGGGCTGCGCATGGCCTTGTTGAGCGTTGCGGGCCTTCTGGCTAAACCTTCCGCCACTTCAGGCGCAGCGAAATGACCGCGAGCGCTCGTTTTATGGCGATTTGAGGGGGACTTGCAGGAAACGCGCCAGCTCAGAGTCGGGTTTTGGGAGATGAGCTGATCGGGGTTGCCTCGAGAGATGGCAGAGGTTTTTGTTTGGGGGCATATCCGTTGCTGGGGGTGTTGCCGCTGGCGGTTTCGCTCTTCCAGCGATTCCATTTTCCAACGCCGGAGTGCTTTTGATCCAGCGGCGACGTCGGAAGGCTGAGTGGAGGGATTGATCCGGGCGTGGGAGCGCAGCGACCGTCTGGCGCAGCCAGACACAGCGGAAGGAGGTGCAGCGAAGCAAACCGTAGCCGCTGCGCCCGGATCAGTCCCGGAGCGAAGGAACCCGAGCCTGCGAGGGCCGAACGTAGGAGCAAGCGTTTTTGCTTACTTTTTTTGGGCTCGGGGCTTGTACAAAAGTAAGTCGCCGTCAGGCGAAACCGCCAGCAGCCGCTACCGAAGCAACGGATTTTCACCCAAACGGCCCAAAGCCTGGTCGGCCCAAAGGCCGCCAAGGCCCCAAAAAAAAGGCGACCCAAAAGGGTCGCCGATCTGAAAGATCAATCCGCCAACCAGCCATATTCCCAATGCCGCAAATTATCACCACGCAGGACATAGTCACGCAGTACCACCTCACGCAATTCGTCGCCCATGCGATAGCTCGCATCCGGATCAGCCAGATGCATGCGGATAGCCTGCAGCCACTCATCGGTCGTATTGGTCTTGATCCGCGTGCACGGCAGGTAACCTCGGTACGCCTCGGTGTCCGTACAAATGACCGGGTAGCCGCAAGCGCCGTATTCCAGCAGACGCAAATTGCTCTTGCAGTCGTTGAAGATATGAAACTCCAGCGGCGCCAGAGCCAAGTCGAGATTAAGGCTGGCCAGTTTCGCCGGGTATGCGTCAAGGGCGATGACGCCATGGAATTCGTGCATATACGGGCGCAAGTCATCCGGGCACATGCCAAAAAACACCCAGTCAACCTCGTCAGCCAGTTCGCGCACGACATCAGCAATCACCGCCAGGTCACCATGGTGACTGGTGCCGCCACCCCAGCCCACACGCGGTTTTTTTGAAGTACGGCGCTGGCTGCGCAGGTTGCTCCAGAACTCTTTTGCCAACATGTTAGGCACCACACGGATATCGTGATGCATGTCTGACAAGGCATTGGCCAACGGCTCGGTCGAGACCACGACGCGATCACACAAGCCGATCCCCCGGCGCACGATCCGCTCCATCTCATGCTTGTCCGGCATGTTGCGAATATGGGCATTGCGATGAGGCACATCGATGACGTAGTCGTCGAGTTCATAGATGCGTCGGGCCTGGAAGTAGTTGCGCAGCAGCGGAATTTCATTGACCGGTGCTTCGGTGTAACGCCCTTGCAGAATGATCACATCCGGTGCCAACCGCTCGATTTCGACGATCGGCGGCAGGTTTACGCTGTAGCGGATCTGCCCTTGCACCCTGCCCGCCGCCTCAAGCTCGATCAGCGGTTGCGTGACACGATAATGACCGATAGCCGATGCATTGATCGGCAGACCCAGGATCTTCGGCAAGGTGCTGTGGCTGAAGGGCGTCCAGCCCGCGCGCAGCCCTGGCTCGAGGGTGAAACTGGAACCGGTATGCTTGTACAACGCCAGATTGGGATTGTAGGCCGGATCCCGCGCAATGAACGGCAGCCACCGTTTGTAGAATGTTTCTTCCTGCTGGCTGTGCGAGGTGGTTTCTTCATTGTTGACCGTCTCGATCGGCTGCGCACCAAGCGCCAGGGTCGCGTAGGGTGTCCACACCACGAGATACCCCTGACGGGCCACGCGCATGGCCAGGTCGACCTCATGCAGCGTGCGCGGCAGCTCCTGCTCGTCCAGGCCGTCAGCCGCTTCGTATACGGACTTGCGCACCATCAGGCAATCGGCGCCGACGGCGCTCAGGTTCTGCACCGCCTGCAAGCGGAACATGTACCCGGACGATTGCATCGCCTGTCCGTAGAACGGCAGACCGGCAGCGCCCTGCAAACCGAGCACCAGTCCCGCATGCAGCACATGGCCGTCGGGGTTGAAGAGTTTCGCCCCGACGATACCGACTTCCGGACGCTGGGCGTGGTTAAGCAACTCATCCAGCCAGTCACTCTGTGTGATCACGGTATAGGGGTTGAGTAACAGCACGTATTCGCCCTTCGCCTGGCCAACGGCAAAATTGCGCAATGCGGCGAGGTTACCCAGGCGCGGGTAACTCAGCACCCGCACGCGCTCGCTGCCCAGTTGCGCCATACCGTCCAGCCAGGCGCGCGCCTCGGCTGTCTCGCTGGCGTTGTCGACCAGCAACAGTTCGTACTCGCTGTAGACGGTTTTTTCCAACAGGCTTTCGACGCAGCGTTGCAAGGCAGCGACCTGGTCGCGGGTGGAAATGATGATCGACACCAACGGGCGACGCGCATGGCGGTAATCGACCCGATTGAGCAGCTCGACGCTGCCGCGGCGCAGATCATGGGCAATTCCCAGGCGATCGAGATGTGCCGACAACAATCGCGGATTGGTTTGCTTCACGGCTGGCAAAGACAACCATTGGCTCAGGTCGAATGACGACTCGATGGCAATTTCGGCCAGATGGCCCACCACCTGAGTGCCCTGATCTTCAACCATGCGCCAGAGCATGTCGTGAGGCGCCAGCTCTGTGAACGTCGAATCGAAACCGCCCATCGCGAGAAAAGCCGCACGCCGAAACGCCAGTGCACGACCGACGTAAGGGAAGGTGCGCATCAGGTCCAGGTTGAAGTCGGGCTTGAAGGCCGGCTCCATCGACTCACCCGCACGCAAGCTGCCTTCATCGCTGTAGACACAATCCAAATCACTATTGAAGGCAATGCGTTCCGCCATCATCAACAAGGCCGGGGCCACCAGACGATCACCGGCGCGCAGCAAGTAGAACCAGTCGGCGCCTTCGAGCTGCGGCAGCAACTGATTGATCTGTTGCAGATAGTCTTCCTGCAACGGCAGATGGAACACCCGTTCATGCAGAACCGGCTCAGCGCAATCGCTCGACAGCACCAGTGTCAGTTCCGGCGCATAGATCTGTGCGGCGAGACTTTCCAGGGTTCGCTCCAGCGCCGCAGGGCTGCCTTGCTCATCAATCACAATGGGCACAAAACGCGGTGTGGAAGGCCACTCGGCCAAAGTGTCGGGCAGCAACCGACGCTGCACGTCACTGAGCGTGCGACACTCCAGCCACTGCGCATAAAGCTCGGAAAAACTTTGGCTTTCGCCGCCCACTTGCCATTTCTGGGCACTCTGCTTGGTGCCGAGCGTTCGGCTCAGCGGCAACTCCTCCCAGACTCTCGGTGAGTCATCGGCCTTGGGCATGGGGACATAACGCACCCATCCCGGCGCAGGCGCCGACTCACCGCTGCGAGCCTTGAGCATTTGCAACAGCCATTGCCGTTCGACCTCAAGCGCGTCCTTCATCGCTTGCTGAGAGCTGAGACGATCGGGATAGAGGCGTTCGACGCTCAAGACATGATTGGAGACCATTGCATTGCCGCGCCGCAGCAGACAAACGAACAGGGCAAAATCGAGGCTTGCGACAAAACAATGGCCCGGCTGTGTCAACGCTGGCAGTAGTTCGGCCACGTCAGCACGGCGGAACAGTGCATTACTGAACCCACCGAGAATGTTCGCTGGAAACGATTCGAAGAGCGCCAGCAGGTCATCACCCTTGAACAACCCGCTGATCGGCGACAGCGGCGTGTTCTCCAGCCGGGATGGCAGGACCATGTCATCGGCGTCCCAGAACAGACGCTGAGCCAGCACCAGATTGACTTCGTCGCGATGAGCCAGCACGTCGGCCTGGCGCTCGATGCAACTGGTGAACAACTGATCGTCATCACACAAAAACTTGATGAACTCGCCCTGGGCCTGAACCAGGCAGGCCTGCAGGTTGCCAACCATGCCCAAAGTGCGCGGATTACGCACATAGCGCACGGCAACGCCGCTCTGCTCACTCAGCGCTACAACAATCGTCTCTATTTCAGCGCCACGACTGTCATCGCACACGATGATTTCAAGATTGCCGTAGCCCTGACTGATAGCGCTGCGCAGCGCCCGCTCGAAGAAGCGCGGATTGAAGGCAGGAATCACAAGGCTGACAAGGGGGAGAGAATTCACGGTGGACTCGCAGGCGGCGCGAACCCGACCGGAACAGCGAGCCCTCAAACCGCGAAAAAAAGACTATAAAAACTCAAGAGCCAACGTACCGGGTGCTTGCACACCCGGTCACTATCAGATCTTGTTGAACAGACCCAGCTGGCTGATTTTGCTGAACGCCAGTTGGGCAGCCTGCAACATGGTCTGCTGCAGGGTCAGGCGGGTCATGACTTCAGCCGGATCCGAATCACGGATTGAGCCCTGCGTCGTGGTGTTGGCCGTGCTCAGGCTGTCATTGGTGACGCTCTGCATATCCAGCGCCTGTCCGCGCGCACCGATCGAAGTGACCGCCGTGCCGATCTGGTTGGTAGCGGCGTCGATATTGCCGAGACCTGCCTCCATCGCACCTTGCAGTTTTTGCTTGGCTACAGGATCGCCATCGATTGGCGTGTTCAATGCGCCAATCATCTGACCCAGCGTGTCGAGAATATTCTGCGTCTGGTGATTGTTCGGCTGGATCGAGAACTGATCACCGGTTGCCGGGGTGTTGCCCAATGCAAACGTCACACCGGCGGCCGTTGCGTTGCCACCGACCACGGTGCCCGAAGACACCGGTTTGCTGTCGGCGGAGACCGGTGCTGCGTACAGATCGAAATCGGTGGCACTGGTGAACTTGAGAACCGCGCCGCCCTGCGGGAATGCCGCAGTGTAGGCTGCCTGATCGGTGATCGTCGATCCAGTAATCACCGCTGTAGAGGTATTGCCCGGGCTGCGTGTGGTGGTGAACGTATCAGGGCTTACCGCCAGCTGAAAGCTGTGCCCGGCAATGACTGCGTCCGGGTTGGTGTCGCCTTCTTTCAGATTGATATTCAGCTTCATGTCGATGCCACGGAAGCTGAAGCTCTGGTTTGAGCCGCTGGTATTGCTGATCACGCCGTTCTTGCTCGCTTCCGCAGTCACGTCGTTGCCCAGGGCGTCGGTGATTTGCATCTGCGTGCTGCTGATGAAGCTGACGGTGTAAGGCTGACCACTGGTGAATTTGGCGTTGTAAGTAGCTTCAGTACCGACCGTGCCGTTGGACAGCACCACGCGACCATCGTCCACCGCCGGGGCGGTCATCTTGACGCTGGTGCGGGCGGCATTGATGGTCTGCTGGAAGGCATCCCAACCGGTGGTGTTGGTGCCGACTGTCAGGCCATCGCCAATGCCCAGATTGATGGTGGTCTGGTCGCCGTTGTACGTGTAGGTGCCGTCGGTGTTTTGCGAATACGGCGCGGTATCGGTTTTCGAACCCGAGAACAGATAGTTACCGTTGGCGTCCTTGGCGTTCATCAGCCCCAGCACTTGTTGCTGGATCTGGCCCAGTTCCGCAGCGTACGCCTGGCGGTCTTTGTCGGTGATCGTGCCGTTGTTCGCGGCCAGCGCGAGCTCCTTGGCACGTGACAACGCCGTGGTTATGGCGTCCAGCGTGGACTCCTGCACGGTCAGTGCGCTTTTGGTGGTATCGACGTTGGTCTTGTACTGATCGAGCATCGCTGCCTGCTGGCCCAATTGCAGCAGACGCCCGGCACCGATCGGATCATCGGCGGCAGTGTTGATGCGTTGCAGGCTGCTCGCCTCGCTCGCGGTGGCGACAGCCTTGTTGAAGTTACGCTGATAATCCGAAGCTTGCGTTCCGTAATACTGGGCGGTGGAAATGCGCATGAATTACGACTCCTTAAAGGCTGTTGATCAGCGTGGCGAAAGTTTCCTGCGCAGCTTTGATGATCTGCGAAGACGCTGTGTAGTACTGCTGGTACTTGACCAGGTTGCCGGTTTCTTCGTCCAGGTTGACCCCGGAAAGCGAATCGCGGGCACCCTTGGCGTTCTCCAGAATCGCCGTGGTCGCGGCGCTGTCGGACTTGCCTTGGGCGGTCTTGGTACCGACGTTGGTCACCAGGGTGTTGTAGGCGTCGGTCAGGCTGATGCCCTTGCTCGCCGAACCGGTGTCCACCGTCTGTTTCGTTTGCAATGCGACCAGTGCCTGGGCGTTGCGGTTGTCCGAAGACGCCGCGCCGGTCAGGTTCATGGTGAAGGTCTCGCCGGTTTTCGGCGTGCCGCCCACGGTGGTCTGCACGGTGAAGGTCTTCTGCACGTTCGGCGTGACCGTAGTGTCCATCACCGGGTTGCCGCTGGCGTCGACGATGCCGACCTTCAGATTCAGCGTGTTCGACTGGCCGGGCACGATGGTGCCGGTACCGATGGTCGCGCCCTTGGCATCGACCAGATTGTACGATTGGCTGCCGCCGCTGGCTGCGCCGAACACCAGTTTGACCGGCGTTGAATTCTTCAGCGCCGCCTGCATGTCAGCCTGGGCGGTCGGGTTGTAGATGTCGATCTTGTCGCTGAGCGTCGGCTGGGTGTAAGTGCCCAGACCGTTGGCGCTGGCGACGCCGGTCAGCGGACCTGCCGCAGCGATTTTCTTCGGATCGCTGAGCACGGTCTGAATGCTCGCCGCCGCGTTGCGGGTCGGCGTGATCTTGAACGAGTCACCTGCGCTCAGCGCGCCGCCATTCAAGGCCAGGGTGAAACCGTCGATCACTGGCGGCGGATTGGTCGTGGTGCTGAACGCGCCCAGATCGGTGCCGTCGGAACGCTTGACGGTGTAATCGGTGGCGCTGGTGAAGGTCACCTGATAATCGCTGGTGGTCAGCTTGCCGGTGTCCTTGATGGTCACATCGAGGTTGCCCGAACCGGCGCTGTTGCCATCCTTCGCAATGCTGCGCTGACTGATCAGCGCGGCACTGTTGATGTTGTTGAAAATCGCCGCGCCGAAGTCACCGTTCTTGTCGATGCCCTGGGCTTGCTGGCTGTTGATCTGATCGGCAATCACCAGAGCGACGCGACCGAGCTCGTTGAGCGACGGGTCGAGGACTTCCTTGCGATAGGTCAGCAGACCGCCGATTTCGCCACCGCTGATCACCGAAGTGATGTCGATGGTGCTCGAACCGCGATCCATCTGGATCGACATGCGCGACGGGTCGGTCTTGCTCGCAACCATGCTCAGGCTGTTGGTGGTGTTGCCGATGACCAGCGGCTGACCGCTGCCGACATAAATGTCGAAGCTGGTGCCGCGTTCGACGACCTGGGCACCGGTCAGTTCGGAGAGCTGACGCACGGCTTCGTTACGGCTGTCGAGCAGGTCGTTCGGCGCCCCGCCACTGGTGGAGATTTCGCCGATCTTCTGGTTGAGATTGGCGATCGCCGTGGCGAGTTTGTTCACCTGGGCAGTCATGTCGCCGAGGCTGCCGTTGATCGTGGTGTTCTGATCGTTGAGCTGCTTGGCCAGGGTATTGAAACGGCTGGTCAGCGCCTGCGCGCCGGTCAGCACCGACTGACGCGAAGTGTCATCGGTGGCCGACGTCGATACGCCCTGCATCGAGGTGAAGAATTTCTGCAGTACACCGGTCAGGCCAGTGTTGGTGTCCGACAGCATCGCGTCCAGCGGCGTCGCCTGCTTGAGAAACGCGGCCGATTCGCTGTCCAGCGACGTCGCGGTGTGCAGCTGCGATTCCAGATACGAGTTGTACACCCGGCGCACGTCGGCCAGGGTCGTGCCCGTGCCGATGAAAACGCTGCCGTACTGCTGCGAGGACTTAGTGCCCTGCACGGTTTGCTGACGTGAATAACCGGCGGTGTCGACGTTGGCAATGTTGTTGCCTGTCGTAGCCAGAGAGGACTGGCTGGCCGACAGTCCCGACATCCCGATATTGAGCAAACTCATGGTTCAGACCTTATTACCTGGTGCCTTATAAAGGCGTGGTGGAGACACCCGCCGCAGCGTAGTTTTCAAAACTGTTCATCTGCTTGGCAATTTGCGAAATCTTCGTCGCGTAGTTCGGGTCGGTGGCGTAACCGGCCTTCTGCAACTCGCGTACAAACTGTTCTGGGTTATCGGCCGACTTCAGCACTTCTTGATAGCGATTGTTGCTCTGCAGCAACGTCACCAGATCGTGGAAGCTGTCCTTGTACGAGGCGTAGGAACGGAACTCGGCCGTCTCCTTGACCATCGCGCCATTGCGGAACTCGCTGGTGATCGCGCGGGCCGAATCGCCCTTCCAGTTGCTGCTCGCCTTGATGCCGAACAGGTTGTGGCTGCTGCTGCCATCCTGGGCGCGCATGACCGATTTGCCCCAACCGGTTTCCAGTGCCGCTTGCGCCACCAGATAACGCGGATCGACGCCGATGCGGTCGGCAGCTTCCTTGGCCATCGGCAGCATGGTGTTGACGAATTCGTCGGCGGAACTGAAGGCCTTTTTCGCCGGTGCCAGCGGAATCTGCGCCATGGCGCGGCCGTAGACCTGCATCTGCCCGCCAGCGGCTTTCTGCTCTTCGGCACGGGCCAGCCAGTCGCCGTTGTACAAAGCGCCGGAGCCTGTGACGGCGGTAGTCGCAGCACGTTGCGGCAAGGCGTTGGTCGCTGCTGCAGTGGTCGCAGTGGCCACGCTCGGCGCCGACGGCACCAGACCGGCGAGCAAGCGATCGGCCAGTTTCGGCGGCAATGCCAGACGCCGCTGGTTGATCAGCGCCATGTCGTTGCGATGGGCAATATCGGTGTTGTTCGGCGCATGCACCGAGCGCGATGCCCACAACGGACGCTCGCCGTTGACGCGGGACAGCGGACCGGTGGCGACGGTGCCAGCGGCAATCGGCGTCGGCACGGCGGCGGCCTTGGCCAGCGCTTCCTGCTGCTTGGCGGCGGACGCGGCCGCAGCCTCGCCCGGCGCCATCGGTTTGTTCTTCGACATCTGCCGGATCAGCACGTCGGCCAGGCCGATACCACCGCCCTCGCGGGACATTGAAACCGCCAGCTGCTGGTCGTACATTTCCTGATACTGCTTGGCCGCCGGCGTGTTCAGCGGGTTGTCCTGACCAAGCGCTTCGGTAGCCGAGCGCATCGACTTGAGCATTTCGCCGAGGAACAGCGACTCGAATTCCTGCGCCACCTTGCGCATGTTCTCGTCGCTGTTCTTGTCGCCGACCTTCAGCTGGTTCAGACGATTGAGGTCGGAGTAGGAACCCGAATCGCTGCTGCTGACCAGACCGCTTTTGCGCATATCCATGGTGGCCGGCCTCAGATCACGATCAGGTCGGCTTGCAATGCGCCGGCCTGCTTCAGAGCTTCGAGAATTGCCATCAGGTCACCCGGTGCTGCGCCGACCTGGTTCACCGCACGGACGATCTCGTCGAGGGTGGTGCCCGGGCCGAACTTGAACATCGGTTTGGCTTCCTGTTCGGCATTCACTCGCGAGCGCGGTACGACGGCGGTCTGGCCGTTGGACAGCGGGCCCGGCTGGCTGACGATCGGGTCTTCGGTGATGGTCACGGTCAGGCTGCCGTGGGTCACGGCGGCTGGCGACACTTTCACGTTCTGGCCGATGACGATGGTGCCGGTACGCGAGTTGATGATGACTTTCGCCACCGCCTGACCCGGATCGATTTCGAGGTTTTCCAGGATCGACAGGTAGTCGACGCGCTGGCTCGGATCCAGCGGCGCCGTGACCCGCACCGATCCGCCGTCGATGGCTTGGGCGACGCCAGGGCCGAGCATGTCGTTGACCTTGTCGACGATACGCTTGGCGGTGGTGAAGTCGGAGCGGTTGAGGTTCAGCGTCAGGCTGTTGCCCTGGTTGAAACCGCTCGGCACCGCACGTTCCACCGACGCACCGCCAGGGATGCGACCGGCCGACGGAACGTTGACGGTAATCTTCGAACCATCGCGGCCTTCAGCGTCGAAACCGCCGACCACCAGGTTGCCCTGAGCGATCGCATAGACGTTGCCGTCGATACCCTTGAGCGGCGTCAGCAGCAAGGTGCCGCCGCGCAGGCTCTTGGAGTTACCGATCGAAGACACGGTGATGTCGACCTGCTGACCCGGTTTGGCAAACGCTGGCAGATCGGCACTCACCGACACCGCCGCGACGTTCTTCAACTGCACGTTGCCCGATCCCGGCGGCACCTTGATGCCGAACTGCGAGAGCATGTTGTTGAAGGTCTGCAGGGTGAACGGGGTCTGCGTCGTCTGGTCACCGGTGCCGTTAAGCCCGACCACCAGGCCGTAACCGATCAACTGGTTGGAGCGCACGCCGGAAATGCTGGCGATGTCTTTCAGCCGCTCGGCGTGTGCGGTGAACGCCGCAGACATCAACAACGCGGCCACCATAAGACTTTTCAGATTCAACGTAGCCACCTAGAAAGGGAACAGCGGGCTGAGGAAGAAACGGTCGAACCAGCCTGGCTGACTCGTATCGGCAAACGCGCCGGTACCCGAGTAGGTGATGCGTGCATCGGCGACACGGGTCGACGACACGGTGTTGTCGGTCGCGATGTCATCGGCGCGGACCATACCGGCGATGCGCACCAGTTCGTCACCGGTGTTGAGCGTCAGCCACTTCTCGCCACGCACGGCGATGATGCCGTTGGGCAGCACGTCGGCGACGGTCACGGTGATCGAACCGGTCAGGCTGTTGCTCTGCCCGGACTTGGCGTCGCCCTTGGTCGAACGGTCGGCGCTGTAGCCGGCGTTCAGGCTCAAGTCGCCACCACCAATCGGGTTGTTGGTGGTCAGGCTGGAGCCGAACAACGAGGTCAGACCAATCGAGTTATCGCTGTTCTTGTCCATCTGCGAGTTGGCGTTCTTGCTTGCCTGCGTGCGCTCGTTCAGGGTGATGGTGATGATGTCACCGACCCGGAACGCCTTGCGGTCGCTGTACAGGTTCTGCTCAAAGCCGGCCTGATAGATCGAGCCGTTGTTGGCCGCCGCCGGCAACGGTGTGCGCGGCAACACCGGGGCGTAGTAAGGGTCATTGGGCTTGGGCGTCGGGGCGACGCAGCCCGCGAGCGAGACGACCCCACTCAATGCCAGAACAGATACAAAGCGCTTCATGACCCTACCTCACGGTGTTGCTGGCGACCTCAGGCCGCCCCAAAGACTGGATTACAGATTCTGCGTTACGAACGAGAGCATCTGGTCGGCGGTGGAGATCACCTTGGAGTTCATCTCGTAGGCGCGTTGAGTGGTGATCATGTTGACCATCTCTTCAACGGTGCTGACGTTCGAGGTTTCCAGGGTGTTCTGCAGCGTGGTACCGAAACCGTTGAGGCCCGGGGTGCCGATCTGCGGCGCGCCGGAAGCAGCGGTTTCCAGGAACAGGTTGTTGCCCACGGCTTGCAGGCCGGCCGGGTTGATGAAGTCGGCGGTCTGCAGGTTGCCGATCACTTGCGAGGCCGGGTTGCCGGCGATGGTGATCGACACGGTGCCGTCACGGCCGACAGTGAAGGTCTGCGCATCGTTCGGAATGATGATCGCCGGCTCCAGCGCGAAACCGCTGGCGTTGACGATCTGGCCATTGGAGTCGAGGTGGAAAGTACCGTCACGGGTGTAGGACGTGGTGCCGTCCGGCTGCAGGATCTGGAAGAAACCGCGACCGTCGATGGCCATGTCCAGCGGCTGCTCGGTGGTTTGCAGGCTGCCGGCGGTGAAGTTTTTCTGGGTGCCGACAATGCGCACACCGGTACCCACTTGCAGACCCGACGGCAGTTCGCTGTCCTGGGTCGACTGGGCACCTGGCTGACGCTTGATCTGATAGAGCAAGTCCTGGAACTCGGCACGGTCACGTTTGAAACCCGTGGTCGAGACGTTCGCCAGGTTGTTGGAAATGGTGGTCAGGTTGGTGTCCTGGGCGGACAGACCGGTTTTGGCAACCCATAGAGCCGGAAGCATTCGATTCTCCTCGTGCGCCTGTTTTACGGCGCGACGTTCTGATAATTAGCTGATCTGCAAGACCCGAGCCATGGCCTGGTCGTCGTCTTTGGCGGTGTTCATCATCTTGACGTGCAACTCGAACTGCTTGGCCAGGGCCAGCACCGAAGTCATTTCTTCCACGGCATTGACGTTGCTCGACTCGAGGAAACCCGAGACCAGTTTGACGTTGGCGTCGGCTTGCGCCGGCTGGCCGTCCTTGGTGTAAATCGAACCGTCGAGGCCTTTGTTCATGTTCTTGATGTCCGGGTTGACCAGCTTGATCCGGTCGACTTCGGCCATGACGCGCGGACCTTCGCCCATTGCGCGAATGCTGATGGTGCCGTCTTCGCCGACTTCGACCTGCTGCTCGGGCGGCACGGCGATCGGGCCGCCATTACCGATCACCGGCATGCCGTTGCCGGCGCGCAATACGCCGAGGGCGTCGATGTTGAGGCTGCCGGTGCGCACGTAGCTTTCGCCACCGCTGGGGTTTTGCACGGCGATGAAACCGTTGCCGGATACCGCGACGTCGAGTTCACGCCCGGTCTGCACCAGTGAGCCCGGCGTGAAGTCGGTGGCGGGACGTTCGCTCATGGCAAACGCGCGCGCCGGAAAGCTGTCACCGAACACCGGCATCGAACGCGCCTGCTCGAGGTCGCGCTGGAAGCCGTTGGTGGAGATGTTCGCCAGGTTGTTGGCATGCGCCCGCTGCGCCAGTGCGTTCTGGCTGGCGCCGGTCATTGCCACATAAAGGTACTTGTCCACTGTGTTTCCTCTGCATGCCGGACGTTTGCCGCCCACCGCTGTACTGCTCAGCCATAAGCAATTTGCAGACCAACTTTTTATTGGCGGGCGAAGGCCCGGTAAACAGGGGACTTGAGAGGATCGGAGGGGGAATCTGAAATGGGTCGAAGACGAAAAACCGGCGGTGTCATGCCGGTTAGTGGCAATCCTGAGTTCGGCGGGGGATGGAGATCCTGTGGCGAGGGATTTATCCCCGTTCGGCTGCGCAGCAGTCGCCAAGCCTGCAATAAGGTCGCTGTGAAGGAAAAGCGGGGCGGCTTCGCCGCCCATCGGGGATAAATCCCCTCGCCACAAAGGCTCTATTTAGCTTTCGGAGGTTTTGCCAACCTCATACTCACGCAACTTGTTGGCAATCGTCGTGTGCGAAACCCCCAGCCGCTTGCCCAACTGCCGACTGCTCGGGTGCTCGGAATACAAGCGTTCCAGCACCGCTTTCTCGAAACGCCCGACGATCTCGTCAAGATTTCCGTCGAGGGAGAAATCGCCAAGCGGCTGCCGCACGCCGTAATCCGGCAGGCGAATATGTTCGGCCTTGACCGTGCCGCCGTCGCACAGGGAAACTGCTTGGAACAGCACGTTCTCCAGCTGCCGCACGTTGCCCGGCCAGTGGTAATGGCTGAGGCGATCCATCGCCGCCTGGGCCAGTTTCGGCAGCGGACAGCCGATCTGCCGACTGGCCTGATCGAGAAAGTGTTCAACCAGCGGCGTCAGACCGTCGAGGCATTCGCGCAGTGGCGGGATGTGCAGCGACAGCACGTTCAAGCGGTGATAGAGATCCTGGCGAAACTCGCCGCGCGCGCACAATTCGGACAAGTCCACCTGGGTCGCGCAGATCACCCGCACGTCCAGATACACCTCTTCATCACTGCCGACGCGACGGAAGCAACCGTCCTGAAGAAAGCGCAGCAATTTGACCTGCAAGCGCGGGCTCATCTCGCCGACGCCATCGAGAAACAGCGTGCCGCCAGCGGTCAACTCCAGCAGGCCAAGCTTGCCCTCAGCGCGAGCGCCTTCGAAAGCGCCGGGGCCGTAGCCGAACAGTTCGGTCTCGGCCATCGACTCCGGCAACCCGGCGCAGTTGAGCGCCATCAACGGTGACTGTCCACGCGGGCTGGCGAGGTGACAGGCGCGCGCCAGCAATTCCTTGCCGGTGCCGGTTTCGCCTTCTATTAATAGCGGTGCATCCAGCGGCGCCATGCGTCGCGCTTCGCGGACCACAGCGGCCATGACTTTCGAGCTCTGGAAGATACTGTCGAAGCCGCGCAGCTCCTGTTTGCGCACGTTGTAGATGCGCTCGCCGACCCGATCGGCGCGGTGCAGCGTCAGTACGGCGCCGGCCATGGCCTCGCTGTCATCGTGCTCCGATTGCAGCGGCGCGATGTCGGCGAGAAAGATGTCGCCCTTGACCTTGACCCGCATGCCGTTGATCCGCGACTTGTTGGCGCGCACCAGTTCCGGCAGGTCGAAATCCTCGGCGTAGCGCGACAGCGGAATCCCCGGCACTTCATCGACGCGCACCCCGAGCAACTGCGCCGCCGCGCGGTTGGCCGCAACGATCGAGCCGCCCATGTCGATCGACAGCACCGGAAACTCCAGTGCGCCGAGCAGTGCGTTCAATTCCATGTGCCGGCGTTCACTGGGCATCAGCCCGACGCGCTTGACCCCGAACACCCCGCCGATCGCCTCGAACTTCGGCCGCAACGCCTGGAACTGGATGTTGATCAGGTTCGGGCAGTGCAGGTAGATCGCATTGCCATGCTCACCACCCACCTCGCCGCGTGCGACGTTGATCCCGTACGCCACCAGCAGATTGAGAATGTCGCGCAGGATGCCGATGCGGTTCTGGCAGTGGACTTTGATGCGCATAGAAAAAGGCCCGACAAGATTGGGAAATTGACCAATGCCCGTGTGGGAGCGAGCTTGCTCGCGAAGGCGGCGGCACATCCTGCATTGATGTGTCAGGCCCACCGCTTTCGCGAGCAGGCTCGCTCCCACAGGGAAACGCGTTGCGCGCCGAACTGTTTTTTGTCGAGGCACGCAGATAGTTGTCAAGATTATGTGACAGCCCCGACCTTTTTCAAACCCGCCAATCACCGTAAATGCGCATTACCCGACAAAGCGTAACGATAACTTTACGAAATACGCAGAATTTTCCTACGCACACACCGGTCAACATGCTGCACGCCCTGTCACTCTCGGGTATTCCTTTAGCCATCGCTGGACATAACAACAACGAATTTCCTAGCAGGAGAGCAGCATGAAGCAGACGCAATACGTGGCTCGCGAGCCCGATGCGCAAGGTTTTATCGACTACCCCGCCGAAGAACATGCGGTGTGGAACACGCTGATCACTCGCCAGTTGAAGGTGATCGAAGGTCGCGCGTGCCAGGAATATCTGGACGGTATCGAAAAACTCGGTCTGCCCCACGACCGCATCCCGCAACTGGCCGAGATCAATAAAGTCCTCGGCGAGACCACCGGCTGGCAAGTTGCCCGGGTGCCAGCGCTGATTCCTTTCCAGACCTTTTTCGAGTTGCTTGCCAGCAAGCAATTCCCCGTCGCCACCTTCATTCGTACCCGCGAAGAACTCGACTACCTGCAAGAGCCGGACATCTTTCACGAGATCTTCGGCCACTGCCCGCTGCTGACCAACCCGTATTTCGCTGAATTCACCCACACCTACGGCAAGCTCGGCCTGCAAGCGACCAAGGAAGAGCGCGTGTACCTGGCGCGGCTGTACTGGATGACCATCGAATTCGGTCTGGTCGACACCCCGCAGGGCAAGCGCATCTACGGTGGCGGAATTCTGTCCTCGCCGAAAGAAACCGTTTATTGCCTGTCGGACGAGCCCGAGCATCAGCTCTTCGATCCGCAGGAAGCCATGCGCACGCCGTATCGCATCGACATCCTGCAGCCGCTGTACTTCGTCCTGCCCAATCTCAAGCGCCTGTTCGATGTGGCCCATGAAGACATCATGGCCATGGTTCGCCAAGGCATGCAGTTGGGCTTGCACGCGCCGAAATTTCCGCCGAAACCCAAAGCCGCCTGAACCGCGACTTTTGCTGACAATTGCGTCTGTCCGTCGCCGCCACTTTGCTTTAGCGTGACGGCATTGGCGGCACACGCGCTTTAATAAAAAACACACTCGTTTTCAGGAATACACCATGTCGACTTTGAACCAAGCCCACTGCGAAGCCTGCCGCGCCGATGCGCCACAAGTCAGCGATGAAGAACTGCCGATCCTGATCAAGCAGATCCCTGACTGGAACATCGAAGTACGCGACGGCATCATGCAGCTGGAGAAAGTTTTCCTGTTCAAGAACTTCAAGCATGCGCTGGCCTTCACCAACGCCGTGGGCGAGATCTCCGAGGCCGAAGGTCACCACCCGGGCCTGCTGACCGAGTGGGGCAAAGTCACCGTGACCTGGTGGAGCCATTCGATCAAAGGCCTGCACCGCAACGACTTCATCATGGCTGCGCGCACTGACGAAGTGGCCAAGACCGCAGAAGGACGCAAGTAATGCACTTCGACGCCATCGGCCGGGTCCCCGGCGACCCGATTCTCGGTTTGATGGAGGCCTATGCGCAGGATGCCAATCCGCGCAAGTTCGACCTCGGCGTTGGCGTCTACAAGGATGCCCAGGGCCTGACGCCGATCCCGGAAGCGGTGAAAATCGCCGAAGCGCGACTGGTCGAAAGTCAGGACACCAAGACTTACATCGGTGGCCACGGCAACCCGCTGTTCGGCAAGGTCATCAATGAGCTTGTGCTCGGTAGCGACTCGGCATTGATCGCCGAACAACGCGCCGGCGCCACCCAGACCCCGGGAGGCACCGGTGCCCTGCGTCTGGCGGCCGACTTCATCGCGCAATGCCTGCCGGGCAAAGGCGTGTGGTTGAGCAACCCGACCTGGCCGATCCACGAAACCATTTTCGCCGCTGCCAAGGTCAAGGTCAGCCACTACCCGTACGTCGGCAGTGACAACCGCCTCGACGTCGAAGCGATGCTCGCCGTGCTCAGGGAAGTGCCGAAGGGCGACGTGGTGCTGCTGCATGCGTGCTGCCACAACCCGACCGGTTTCGACCTGAGCCATGACGACTGGAAGCGCGTGCTTGAAGTGGTGCGCAGCCGCGATCTGCTGCCGCTGATCGACTTCGCTTATCAGGGTTTTGGCGATGGTCTGGAGCAGGACGCGTGGTCGACCCGGTTGTTCGCGGCGCAAGTGCCGGAGCTGCTGATCACCAGTTCCTGCTCGAAGAACTTCGGCCTGTACCGCGACCGTACCGGTGCGCTGATCGTCTGCGCGACCAGCGCCGACAAGCTCATCGACATCCGCAGCCAGCTGGCCAATATCGCCCGCAACCTGTGGTCGACGCCGCCGGATCACGGCGCGGCAGTGGTCGCGACCATCCTCGCCGACCCAGAGCTGAAGGCGCGCTGGGCCGATGAAGTGGAAGCGATGCGCTTGCGTATCGCGCAGTTGCGCAGCGGTCTGGTCGAAGCGCTGGAACCGCATGGTTTGCGCGAGCGTTTCGCACACATCGGTGTGCAACGTGGGATGTTCTCCTACACCGGCCTGTCGCCGGAACAGGTGAAAACCCTGCGCGAGCGGCACAGCGTGTACATGGTCAGCTCGGGCCGGGCCAACGTTGCCGGGATCGACGCCACCCGCCTCGCATTGCTCGCGGACGCCATCGCCGACGCCTGCAAATAATCCCCCCGCCCGACTGAGCGCTCCCACGCTCTGCGTGGGAATGCAGCCC